>CAZCGI010000096.1:0-6996 GCA_964498145.1 uncultured Syntrophaceae bacterium | reverse complement strand
ACCTCAATCTGGTTGATCACGCCATTAACATCGGGAACGGTCCCCGCAAAGACTACCTCAATATTGAGAAAATCGTCGACGCGGCATGCCAGAGCGGTGCCGATGCAATTCACCCTGGCTACGGATTTCTCGCCGAAAATCCTGATTTTGCCTCTGCCTGCGAACAGGCCGGAGTCATTTTTATCGGACCGTCACCACAGGCCATTCATGACCTGGGCAACAAGGTCGTGGCTCGGCATATCGTATCGCGGGCCAAGATACCGGTAATTCCGGGTACGAAAAGATTGCCGCCGGGAGAGGCAGGCATCAAACAGGCATGTACCTTTGCCCATGAAAAGGGATACCCGGTCATGCTCAAGGCACTGGCCGGGGGCGGTGGACGGGGAATCAGAAAAGCATACAGTGACAACGAGCTCAAACAGCTCATTCCCCTGGCACGGGTAGAAGCCCTGTCGGCGTTCAACGACGAAACCATTTATGCTGAAAAGTGTGTCGAAGCGGCTCGACATATCGAAGTACAGATCGTGGCTGATCAGCACGGCAATGTGATTCATCTGGGAACGAGAGACTGTTCCATACAGCGACGGCACCAGAAGCTGGTAGAGATCGCCCCTGCGCGGCTTCCCGCCGATGTTCTTGAATCACTCCATCAGGCAGCAATTGCAGCGGTCCGTGAAGCCAAGTTGACTAATGTCTGTACTGTTGAATTCCTTGTCGATCCGCAGACAAATGAATTCTGGTTTCTGGAAGTCAATACGCGTTTACAGGTAGAACATACCATAACGGAAATGCTCACCGGCGTGGATATCGTACGTCAACAGATTTTAAGCGCCCAGGGAGATCCGCTGGAAATCAAGCAGGAAGGTGTTCAGCTTCAGGGAACAACCATCGAAGTGAGAATCAATGCGGAAGATCCCAAGAACAGGTTTCTTCCTGAAGGTGGCAAGACCATCGAGCTTTACCGCCCCCCGGGAGGTCCCGGCGTGAGAATCGATGAATTTGCCTACCAGGGATACACGGTACCGAAGGAATATGATTCTCTTCTGGCCAAGATGACTGTCCGGGGCTATCATTGGGAGCAGACCGTACAGAGACTGAAACGGGCACTGAGCGATTTTGTCATTGTCGGCCCCAAGACGACGATTCCGCTGTTTTTAGGAATCTGTGATGAACCAGACTTTTACAAAGGCGTCTTCGACACAAGCTATCTGGATATACACCCTGACGTACTCAATTATCAGGAACCGGCACCACGGGTTACCAAACTGGACGATCTGGCAGCCTACCGGACCTTCGACGGCTCTCACTATGCACCGATAACCGCCGATGGCGTTGATTGGCATGAGGGAGTCAAGCAGAAATGGACTCCCACGCTCCAGGAAATAGAATCCATTGCAAAGATCGGAGACATCAGATCACCCATTACAGGAACGATCAAAGAGGTTATTGTTGAAATAGGCGATGAAGTCGAAGACGGCGACATTCTCGTCGTTCTCGAAGCGATGAAAATGAATACACATATCGTATCGGAGGTTGAGGGTACGGTTTCTGAGATATTCGTGAAAGAAGGCGAAACCGTTACATTCGGCGAGCCGATTGTCAAAATAACACTGTATAATTAGAAATGGATCAAACGGTGCGTATCACCCCGGCGGCGGTGCGCACCGCCCCACTATGAGTGGCTTATAGTGATATCGTCAAGCGCCGGCAGTCTCTAATATTTCGAGGATCTCTTTTCCGAAATCCCTGATCTTCTGAGGGCTAAGAATCCCCGATGCATCTAACGATGACAGCGTATTGAATGTCTTAAGGGACAGATCGATTAACGCAGTGTCGGAAAGAATCATGAACCGCGCCCTGTTTGTCTGGCGGGCTTTTTCAAATCTCCACAAAAAAAGTGCTTCCAGTCGCTGCAACTGATCGTCATTCAATTCCTCGGCGCCATGGATCTTTAAAAATCCATGTTGATCAAGCGTTTTCTCGGTCCATCGGGTCGTCTCGACTCCGATGAAACTTTGACATGCCTTTTCTTTTAGCCCGTGCTGTCTCAATGCGTTATCGAGGACGTTGTATAATTCAACAAGATGTTTCGTATCCATGACGGCATACCGGAGTTGCTCCTCACTCAGCGGTCGGGTTTCCCACTGTGAACGCTGCATCTTTTTCGATTTTTCCAATGGGATCCCCAGGTAGTGATATACCACATTCGACAGGGAAAGATATTGGCATCCGAGGAGGGAAGCAGCCCGATACGTGTCAAAGATATTTTTAAAGGAAAACCCATAATCTCTTTTGAGAATCCTGACATCGTTATCACCGGCATGCAAGATCTTCGTAATCCGCTCATCGGCAAAGACATCTCCTAAAAAAGACAAATCGAGAGTTTCCAACGGATCAAAAAGATACGTCTGATGCCCACTCATTATCTGTATTAGGCACAGCTTTTCCCGAAAATATCTGAACGAATCATATTCCGTATCTACGGCAATAATGTAAGATGAACAGATATTCCGCCGAGCATATTCCATTTTCTGCCGATCATCAATCCACACCCAGTCAGCAGTCATTGACTCACACTTCCGTCAGATCAGGTTTAGCGTCGGCTTACCCTCCGGCATCTATAAACAACTCTCACGTCTGCACAATTCTCTTATTAGCTTTTTCATTCACAAATCGCGCGATATAACTCCCACCGAAGAGGAGAAGAGCCGAAAGAGGAAGGGTTAACAGTGAGAGATTGTCATGTCCTGACAGCTTCAGGACTAATCCCGTACCTCCTCCACCGACGACGGCAGCTATAACACCGAAACTGTTTAATTTCAAGCGCTTTGAATAAAATCCGAGAAGAACGGGAACCACCAGCCCACTTGTGTATACCGTGTAGCCCAGCAGCAACGAAGCGATAATACCTTTTAATGACACGGCAATCAAAAGAGATATGAGGCCAATAATGATCACGCTGATCCGTGAAACCATGAGAAGGGTCGTCTCTGACATTGTCGATTTTCGGAGCGGATTTATAACATCAGCCGCAAGGATGGTACTCGTTGTGAGGAGACAGGTATCTGCGGAAGACATGACTGCTGCGAGCAATGCTGCAATAACCAACCCACTCAGACCTACAGGAATTGCCTGCATGATCAGTGCGGGCAACGCACTTTCAGCTGAAATCCCTGGAAGCATTACTCGCGCTGTTATTCCTATTAATGTAACAAAAAAGGCAATTGGTATCATGGCAAGTGCAGCAATCATGACCGACCGCTTCGCCACTTGGGGACTCCTGGAACAAAATATTCGTGAGTAGATATCGGGACCGACCAGGTATGCAGCACCGACAAACAGAAGGAATGTCAAAAGATCCTGCCAGCCAAATGATGACGACACAGGAAAAGAAAAATACGATGATGGAAGTGCTGCCGTCACGGCAGTCAACCCTCCTGCCGCGGGCAGACTGATCGCGAGACACAGTGACAGCCCTGAAATAATGATCACGGACTGAATCATATCTGTCCGCAGAATCGAATACTGACCTCCGAGAACGGTATACAAAACGAAAACCGAGGCTGCCAGAACCATTAACGCATCCAGCTGACCCGGCCAAAGAACCGATAGAATCTTTCCTGCGGCAATAATTTGCCCTGCGATGATACCCAGCCATGCCGTGGCGATGACCAGTGAAGCCACTATTTTGGTTGAACTCCCACCGTACTGCCGTTCCAGTATCTCAGGCAGGGTATAGACCGCGTATTCCCGGACTTTTTGGGCGAGCCAAAACGACAGGATACAAAGGCCGATTGCTCCGACAAGAAGCCACCAAGCACCGACAAGTCCCTTGGAATAGCCAAGACCGGCAAGGCCGATGGTACTTGAACCACCGATTGTCGTCGCGATAAGTGAACCGCTGATGGCAAGGCTGCTGCCGTTGCGGTCAGCAACAAAATAACTCGCGGTGTTTTTAATCTTTTTCATGCTGAGAATTCCTACGGTAATCATCCCAACAAAGAAAATGCCAACAATAAAAGCATTCATCGTCTGCTGTTTCCTTTCATTTCATCACTTTCTATACGTAACGTCTCCTGAAAATATCCGATGAGTAGTCCCCGTTGGATCTGTAATTATTAATGCGCCGTTATCATCAACATCCGTAACGGTTCCACTGTATGTACGTCCCGAAAGATCAACCGTTATTTGACGCCCCATAATGTCTGCCAGCTCTTTCCATCTCGCGACAATATCATCGCTGCGCCCACTCATAAACTGCTCATAGTCATTCTCGAACATCATGAGATAATCCTGAACAAGTTTTACCCGAGAGCTTTGCTTTCCCGATTCAACCAACAATGATGTTGCGCTGTCTTTTATGTTATCGGGGAAACTCCCGAACGGGATATTGACGTTCAACCCGAGCCCCACGATACTGTAATCAACGGCATCCATCTCGGTACCGACTTCCAGAAGTATTCCTGCGATCTTCTTCCCATTCACCAGCACATCATTCGGCCACTTGATTTCAGTTTTCAAGGACGTCCGTGAGCGGAGAAGTTCCGCAACGGTAACGGATGACAACAGTACCAGCTTGGGAGTCTCACTGGGGGGAATGGCCGGTCTCATTATGATGGATATATAAATTCCCTTTGCTGACGGTGAAAACCACGTTCTCCCCCGGCGCCCCTTCCCGGCGGTCTGAGTTTCCGCAATAACAATCGTTCCCTCAGCCGACCCTGCCATTGCCAGTTCTCTCGCCCGAATATTGGTTGAGTCTGTTTCCGTATAATAGGCAATGTGCCCCTTTCCAAGCCACCGAGTCTTGAGACCTTGTCTGATTTCTTCCACAAAGAGCAGGTCCGGCGATTCCCGAAACAGATACCCCTTTTTCGGGGACGATTCTATCAGATAGCCTTCATGTTTCAATGCCCGTGCGTGTTTCCATAACGCCGATCGGCTGACCGACATTTTACTGCTCAGCAACTCACCGGAAATCCATGATCCCTTATTTTCTTTCAGATACGCCAAGAGGCGATTCTTTGTCGTCATACCGTTTATATCCTCTGAGGGCATCGCCCCGATAAGCATTCTGTAATATACCGCAAAACAGGAGCCAGCAATCATCGCTTCTGGACTACAGGCTTAAGGCAGATAACGTTTTCAGTATCGAGTCACAGCAAACATTGGCACGTTGCGGTGTTCACATAAGTATGTATTGCCCCTGAACGGCGCTCCGATCATTTTATGCACGATTGCGCTTGGCGTCGAAAACCCCGAACCACGATGCTGCAACATCACCGTATGTAAAGTGCAGCCTCTGTATCATCCACGAACAGCATTGTCAACCACCAATATTATCTAGGTTGACAATATTGCTATTCTAAGCTGTGCGAGTTGTTTTTTGACAGGATTACTCAACGTGACCTTCAGGGAAGCATTGACGAAATTATATAGCGAGGCAATCTCGGAATAAGCCACCGGAGATAGCTCAGATACTGTCTTCTCAGAACGGGAATCTCGGTAAATTTATCAACGACGTCAGTATGCTGCATCAGCCTGCCGAAGAAAAAACCGGGGAAGCGGTGCATTATTTTTACCGCCATCAGCGCATAGGTAAAACTTTTAATAAATGCATCATGGCACAGCGTTTCATACACCCCAAGTTTATTCTTACCGTCATTGGTTCGAATGACATCGGCGATAACCGATGCGGCAATCTGCCCCGATCGGATCGCATAGGCAATGCCCTCTCCGGCAAACGGATCAACAAAGCCCGCGGCATCTCCTGCCATCAGAACTCGGGAACCGACAATAGTTCTTTTAATACCGCCGGCGGGAATGGTGTGTCCTCGAAGTCGATAGGTGCCGGTAAAGCCGTTTTTCTGTAAAAAGTCCTTCATGACGCGCTTCGGATCGGATATGCAATGGGAGAATGCGCCGATGCCGACGGAATAATATGTATCATGCGGGAAGATCCACCCGTACCCCATCTTCATGACATCGAAACTGATTTCCATTACCCGGGCCATGCGGGTATTAATTGCTTCCGCCGGTTCTTTAATATCCGTAGCGATACAGATCCCATATTCATGAATCCCGTCTCGTGATCGTACAGATTCTTTCAACCGACCCTGAGATCCTTCCGCAATAATACCATACCTGGCACGGTAACAACGCTCATCCGTACTGACTTCTATCGAATCAGTCTTTTCCCTGATGCCATGGACTCGTTCACCTACCTTTACGTCGATCCCCGTTTCTCTCCCCTTCTCAAGCAAGCAGTGATCGAATGTGCTTCTCGAGACCATCGTGGCAATCCGTGTATCCTTGCATCGCTCAATCACCGAATCCTTATAACGCAACCTGACGCCAAATATTTCCCGCTCCCGGATCGAGTCAGGCAGATCAAAATCGAGATACGACAGAGCTAATTCAGAAAGCGCACCGCCACAGAGTTTGTAGCGGGGGAACTGCTCTTTCTCAATCAGTAATGTTTTTAATCCTCTTTTCCCCGCCTCTCTCCCGGCGGAAGACCCCGCCGGACCGCCTCCGACGATAATCAGGTCATACATTTTCGCAATCTCCCATCAGTAATTTCAAGACCAGCCATTTGCAGCGTTCACCGTTAATGCAAACAACATAAGAGATACCGGAGTTAAGTCACGTATGTCTCTTTAACCTATTCTGCTTGTTGTCCACAGGGGAATCCTCTCAAATGGTCGTCATAACGACTGGTGCAA
This sequence comes from uncultured Syntrophaceae bacterium, assembly GCA_964498145.1. Taxonomy (GTDB): domain Bacteria; phylum Desulfobacterota; class Syntrophia; order Syntrophales; family UBA6807; genus DSDU01. The sequence continues at coordinate 271 of CAZCGI010000096.1, read as the reverse complement.
CTCACGTATGGTCAAACGACATAAAGGCAGTTCCGAACGTCCGAGCCCGCAGTGCAGGTTTGGACGGTGCCTGATTCACTCCTTCACTGTAGTAAAAATACCTTTGATTCCTCACAACGGATCGAGTGATAATTGAACTCCAGGTCCCCCACCCTCTCTTGCGGCATGTCATTTCCTTTACGTTATCTTCATTTTTTTTTCAACCTTGCACAACGTTCAGCACATCACAAAAAAATCAATAATACTTTGACAACATACATCAATAAGGTAT
>CAZCGI010000095.1:0-7064 GCA_964498145.1 uncultured Syntrophaceae bacterium | reverse complement strand
CCCCCCTTCCTTGACCACTTTGTATGCAAGGTCGGTTATGCCTGCCAGATCGTCTTCTGTTTCTGTAGGAAGGCCGATCATGAAGTACAACTTTACTGATTTCCATCCGGCCTCAAAAACCCGCCGTGTCGTTGTGATAAGGTTTTCTTCGGTATTTCCCTTATTAATGACATTCCTCAGCCGTTGGGTCCCTGCTTCGGGGGCAAGGGTGAAACTTGTCTTTCTGACACGCTTGATCTGGTCGATCAAGGCCTCGGTGAGGGTTTCCACCCGCATGGAAGGGAGGGCCAGCGCTATCTTCCTTTCATAATATCGGTTCATGAACATGGTGAGAAGATATTCAATCATGGAGTGATCCCCCGAACTGAGCGACAGGAGTGAAAGTTCGTCATGACCGGTGGAACAGAGCATATTCTCTGCCATGGTACTGAGCAATTCCGGACCCCTTTCTCTCGTCGGCCGCCAGACCATGCCCGCCTGACAGAAACGGCATCCCCGGGAGCATCCCCTGGCAATCTCCAAGGTAACCCGGTCGTGTATCGTCTTCATCGAAGGAACAATCGGTTTTTCGGGGACCGACCATTCATTGATATCGGATACGGTTCTTTTTTTAATGGTTTCTCCATTACGGTGAACCGTTGGAACATAAATCCCCTCGATCGAAGAGAGCGCAGCAAGAAAATCATTTCGCCGATACCCTTTTTCCTTACCTGTTCTTACGGCGTGGGTAATGTCCGTAATGACGTCTTCTCCCTCACCGATAACGATGGCGTCGAAAAACGGTGCCACCGGTTCGGGATTGAAGGCGCAGGGACCGCCTGCAATGACGAGGGGAGCTCGATCGCCTCGATCTCGCGCATGGATCGGGACGCCGCCGAGGTCGAGCATGGCGATAACATTGGTATATGACAGCTCGTACTGCAGGGAGAATCCGATGATATCGAACTGATGCAGGGGAGTGCTTGATTCCATGGATACGAGGGGGGTGTTCGTCTTTCTCAGCAACCGCTCCATGTCGGGCCAGGGCGCAAAAAAACGTTCTGCCGCAACCGATGGTTCATTATTCAGGATAGCATAGAGAATCTGAAGACCCAGGTGTGACATTCCCACTTCATATGCGTCGGGGAATGCCAGACCGACGGTAACGTCGCACTGTGAGTGGTCTTTCCTGATGGAATTTACTTCACCGCCGATATACCTGCTCGGTCGTTCCACCAGTGCAAGTAATTTGTCGATAGATGTATAACTCATAAAATTTTTAATTTCCGATAGGTCTCCTTCATTGCATCGGCCGATCCCCGCAGTGCGGACAGTTCTTCATCGGTAAGATCAATTTCACATACTTCTTTGATGCCTGACGATCCGAGCTTTACCGGTACGCCGATATAGACGTTGTTTATGCCGTATTCTCCCTTCAGGTATGCCGATGCGGGTATGATTCGGTTGCTGTCGTGAACTATTGCCTCGACCATGGCGACAACTGAAGCCGAGGGTGCATGCCATGCACTCCCGCTTCCGAGAAGCTGAACAATTTCCGCGCCTCCCTTTTTCGTTCGTTCAATAATGGCATCAAGCCGGTCTTTGTTCATGAACTGGCTGATGGGCACACCCTTGACGGTTGTATAACTTGCAATAGGGACCATGGTTTCGCCGTGGCTGCCCAGAACGAGGGCATCGATATCCCGCATTGATACATTCAGCTCCTGCGCGAGAAAGTATTTGTATCGGGCGGTATCGAGAACTCCTCCCATGCCAATAACCCTGGACTCGTTGAATCCCGACACGTCCCAGGCAAGATGGGTCATCACGTCGAGGGGATTTGTTACGGTGATAATGATACACTCGGGAGCATATTCTCTGATTTTTTCCGTAACCGACTTAATAACCGCTCCGTTTTTCAGAACCAGTTCTTCTCTGGTCATCCCGGGTGTTCGGGGGAATCCGGCGGTGACAACGACAATATGGGACCCCTTTATATCGGAAAAATCATTTGTACCCGTTATGGTTTTATCAAAGGCCTGAACGGGACACGACTGGGAGATGTCGAGAGCCTTTCCCTGAGGAACCCCTTCAATAATATCTACAAGCATTACATCGGCGAGGTTCTTCTCGACGATTCTCTGGGCTGCCATCGTGCCTACAAATCCGGAACCGATGACTGAAACTTTATTTTTCATATACGTTTCTCCTCTTTTGTTTCATGATGACGACATCTTGGATTTCATATCATAAATGATTGGTAACATCATCATTCTTTCTCCAGAAGATGTCGATACCTGTAGTAGTGTTTCTGAATTTCAGCGTATTTGGATTTTGCAAAGCGTAACGGGAAGTTTTGTCGTCCAAGATAGGGAATAGAGTCACGCTTAAAGTCCCCCAACAGTTCGTTGAATACTTTTTCCTTGTAGACGGTGTTGACAAACGTTCGTTCTTTTTCATATTCATAAAACTGTTCGGTGCCGAACACTCTTCGAACCTGCCGGAAATGTTCAGGGTCCTCGAAATAATCTTCCCGTATATCAATTTTCATTTTGATAACGAGTTTAACCAGCGTTGTGTCCGCGGCGATTTCCCGTGAGGCATCCCAGACTTCTACTTTCAACTCATTGGGAAGAGTTATTTTTTCAATCAGGTTCATATACCGTTACCTCCTGTATTTCGACGGCTGTTCCCAGAATCGGCACATTTCATCTTTATGTGGGGGAATGACCGTTTGTTTCTATTTTGATAAGGTTGAGACAAAGGTTTGTGTTAGCCTTGTCTCATTTCGGGTCAGTCACTTTAACAACGGTTGTGCCCGTCGAAAGTTTGTTTTTGGATAAATATACATGCTGTCATGACTCGATTCAAAGGGAAACGTTGCATCCATATCGAATTTTATCTTTAAAAACAATGGGAATATTTTACATGAGTCACAGCATACGACACAACCCGAAATTGTTCTGGTTATGAGTATGCAGTTAAGTCATGCAAGTTTTGAGATTTCCTGTAACGCACTAACGGGTATCGAAGGGAGTGCAAATGAAAATGTGCGGAGAATCGTATGCTTACGTGCAGACGGGTAACTGTGACAATATCCTATTGAACATGTGCGATTTTGGAAAAATAATTATTTGTTCTTGACTTCTGGAAAAGCCGACTTATATTATCGTCAATCGTCGATATACGATAATATATGCACTTTCCATTTAATAGATACTGATGCTTGAATCGTAATATGAGCGATGGATATGGCTAATGGAACATACACAGTTTGATAATCTTTCTGATGATGAATGTAAGGAACAGCTTGCTGTTCTTTCAAAAGGGCTTGCCCACCCGGCAAGGGTGGAGATCATTCGAAAGCTTGCCCGGACGGATAGAGGAACCCGGTGCATATGCCGTGATATTGTTAAAATATTACCACTTGCACAGTCAAGTGTTTCGCAGCATCTGAAGATTTTAAAAGATACCGGCTGGATACAGGATAAAGTTGAGGGAACCAGTGTTTGTTACTGTCTTATGGAAGGCATTATGGACCGCTATGGAGCTCTCATGGAACGGTGTGTCCACAAAGAAGAGTATCAAGTGTGTAATACCGGTGCACGAGAAAAAGACGTATCAATGAAAGGGGATAATAATGTTTGAGATTACGGAAAAAGCAATTGAAATGATTAAGGAATTTCTGAAGGGAAAGGATGAACAGGCAGCTATTCGCTTCATCGTTTCCGGTGGCGGCTGAGCAGGGCCGTCGGTGCAAATGGTTCTGGATGAACCTAATCAGGATGATGAAGTTTTTGATCGGGATGATGTTCGTTATGTTGTGGACAAAAAATTACTGGAAACAATTCAACCGATTCATGTCGATTTTGTGACGCGGAACGGTATGTCTGGATTTGTTGTGAAATCCGGGTTGGTAGCCGGCAGTGGATGTGGAAGTTGTTCCAGTTGCTGATCGTGTAGTGTTGAATAGAGGGCCATGCTGAGGTGTTATTACTTCGATGTATAAACCCTGTAATCTATAATTCAAGACTTTTGGGAGGTGCCGCGTGGAAAGCCCGGTGGAAAATTATTGGAAGATAAAGCTGGATGACGTAAAAGATGCATTGGAAGCGAACAACTTTGAAGCATTCGTTGCTCAGGATGTGGACGAGGCAAAGAAGATTGTTCTCGATGAGATTATTCCCAAAACGGGAGCTGAGACAGTTTCCTGGGGCGGCTCCATGACCTTTATCGCAACGGGATTGTATGAGGCGCTGAAGTCCGGCAACGGAATGGATGTGCTCGATACATTTGAAAAAGGGCTGTCACCGGAAGAAAGTCTGGAACGGCGACGGCAGTCGCTCATGGTCGATCTTTTTCTAACCGGTACCAACGCGGTGACCGAGACGGGCATGCTGGTTAATCTAGACATGTACGGCAACCGTGTTGCCGGCATTACGTTCGGACCGAAAACGGTGATCATTCTGGTCGGTAGAAATAAAGTCGTTGCCGATCTCGATGATGCCCTGTTTCGTGTGAAACAGTATGCCGCACCGACCAACGCAATGCGACTCGGCAAGAAGACTCCGTGCATAAAAACGGCAAATTGTGAAGAATGCAAGAGCCCCGATCGGATCTGTAACACATGGACGATTACTGAAAAGGCGTTTCCCAAAGGAAGGATCAAGGTTGTATTGATCAATGATGATCTGGGATTGTAGGCGGTAAATAAAATATAGACCTAAGAAAATGTTTGTTGCACCATCAGAAAAGGGGGAATGATTTCCCCCTTTTTATCATTCGTATCCGTCAAAAAAGTGTTTCGAAGAGATATTCCTTTACATGACGTCCTTCTGGCTCAGTTCAACCGCCCGGTCGATTTCGGCTTTCAATTGCGCCGGCAGCCCCGGTATATCAACACTGAGAAAGCCGCGTACGATTGTTGCCGTTGCCTCGTCTTCCGTGAGACCCCGTGACATGAGATAGTATATTTCTTCCTGTGCGATTTTACCAACCGCCGCCTCGTGAGACATCTCCACACCGTCAACTTTGCCGGTAAGTTCCGGAATGGCATGCATTAGGCCCCCGTTGAGAAGCAGGCCGCGACACTCGAGATGACCACGGACGCCGGAGACTTCGCCGACGAGATCTCCCCGGGCGATGATGTTTCCTCCGTTGCTAATGGCCCGGGACAGAATTTCCGCCCTTGTACCTTCTGCCTGAAGATAAAAGCGGCTTCCCACGTCAATTTCGGACCCGGGACTTCCCACGATAAGGCTGTAAAAACGGGCCACCGCGCCTTTCCCCTTCAGATAGGTTGTCGGATACATCTGGAGCGACTTAACGGGTCTCATACAGATATAATTATTCAGGAAGAGTCCCCCCTCTTCGACGATTCCCACCGACCGGGGACGAACCATCATTTCTTCCGCCCAGTGATGGATCATGGTAAAACTCAGCTTGGCGTTTTTTTTAACGAAAAACTCGGATATGCCCACATGAAGACCGCTTTTCAGATGAGCCGCCGTGGCGCATCCGGTAATAATGTGAAGTTCCGACCCTTCCTCGGCAATGATAATGTTATGGACGTTCTGGCTGAGACCTTCTTTTTCCAGGTAGAGGCATGCCTGAACGGGATATACCACATTGCTTCCCGGCAGCGCTCTGATTACATAACCGTTATGCAGGTCCAGTTGTGCCCGGGCTGTGTATTTGTCGGTGTCCACCGATACAAGCTTCCAGTAGTATTCTCTGACCCACTCGTACTTTTCGAGGGCATCTTTAATCGGGATGACTTCAAGACCTTCCTGTTTTGACTTTGAAAAGATTGCCGCTGTATCTTTCTGAATGTATGTTCCTGAGCGACCTATCTCCATGGCGTCAACACCGGCGAGGATCATGCGTTCTTTGTCGTCGCCGGACAGCATGGTGAGATCATCAACGATACTGTGTTGAATCGTCTCTGAGGAATAGTCGTTCAGCTTGATATCCGGACCCAGTGCAGCCTTTTTATCTTTTGCTTGAGAAGCTTTATCATCTAACTCGCGCATCGTACACACTCCTCATATCCCACGTCTTTTATCTGTTTAAATATTTCCGCGGGGTAACTTCTGCAGGCAAGCACCCCTTCATACAGAACCTGACCCTTATCCGCCGATACGTAGTCGAGGATAAAACCGGTATGGGTGATGATCAGTCCCATCTTGGTTCTTTCTTTCACGAGCTGTTTCTTTGATTTGTTTGTCGTTGAATGGAGATCTCGCTGCAGGAGCTGATTGATTGTATTGCCGATAAGAACAATGTTTTCAAGGTCAACACCCGATTCCGGTTCGTCGAAGAGCAGGAGATCGGGATCCTGGGCGAGCAGTTGGAGAAGTTCCGATCGTTTTATCTCTCCTCCGGAAAATCCGACATTAATGTCACGATCGAGAAAATCCGTAAAATTGACTCTGGCGGCAAGGTCGTCTACGTCGACGCCGTTGTGGGAGCAGATTTGAATCATTTGCTTCGTTTTCAACCCGTTAATGCTGGGCGGACGCTGGTAGGACATGCCGATTCCCAGTTCGGCCCGTTCATTGATGTTCATGTGGGTGATGTCCTCCCCCTTGAACGTGATTTTTCCGCCGACAACCCGGTACTGGGGATATCCCATAATCGTCATTAAGAGCGAAGTTTTTCCGGAACCGTTGGGACCAAAGAGGATATGTGTTTCCCCGGGTTTGATTTCCAGGTTTATATGCCTCAGTATCACTTTATCTCCAAGTTTAACCTTTAAATCTTCAATAACTAACATGGTCGTTTCCTCTTATTATTATCTTATGTTACAGCATCGTCAACCTAGCATAGAACCGGTAATTTTCCAAAGGTTTTTCAATGAATATAATAATTCGTCAACGAAAAAGCAATGAAGTGCTGCCGGAATATGTTTTCATTGTTGTCTTTTTGTGTTCTGTTCTGGCATGATACCGATATCGATGGAGGGCTTGCAATTATTTCCATTCTTCTGCCCTGTTTTTTGGCAGAATCTTTCCGTCCCGTATATGCCATTTCATTGCTGTCCAAATTAACTGAGAATTTCAAACATCCACATTGATATTATTGCC
>CAZCGI010000094.1:5929-7137 GCA_964498145.1 uncultured Syntrophaceae bacterium | reverse complement strand
CACCCATAAGGCTATCGAAAGCAATAGTATCGATACGATTAAAGGAGTCTTCAGATCAGACAGAGGCAGGCCGATGAAATTATAAAAAACTTCCCGGTCCCACGTGGTGAATTCTTAATTGTCCAACTGGGTAGCATTTGCCTTTGAAAAAAGAAGCTTTTGCCCAGGCGGATGCAGATGGGGACGGTGTGGTCGATCAGGAGGAATTTGAATCCGGCGGGTCCCAGGTGATCGGCGATTACTTTCGTTCGCAGCAACCTTCACCGCGACCATTTGAAGGAGGGGCTTCTATTATGGGTGACGAAGACTCAACGACCGACTCAAACAGCTCTCTCGTAGGTTCATCCGTCAGTAAATTAGATTTTCAAAATATGATGAACGTGTATCTCAACAGTCTGCAGTTGGGGGGAAGTTCTGGTGATTATTCTCTGCTGAGCACATTCAGTGGCGGGCTCAGTATGATTGCGTAAGGATGATGTGCCGTTTGTTAAATGCCGCTTATTGATCCTTAGTCGAATATGAGGGCTGCATAAAGAATCATTGCCCGTCAACAGACGAATGATTTGACAAGGTTAAAGTCATTGAGAAAACAAGCCGCTTTGGTATGCCGAGGCGGCTTGTTTCGATTATGTGCTATTATAAGTTTTTGCTTCCTGATCGGTATTTCCCGAAAAAGCTTAGCGGAGATATTAAAATCCGGGGGGTTGAGTCTGCACAGGCTGTCGAACAAGTTTTTCTCTGCAATCGTGTCGAGACTTTCTTCAAAAGTTGTTCAAACACGTCTATTTGTCCCGACACGTCGGGATGACCCTGAACCTTCTTCGCGGTGACGTACTTATCAGAATCCCTCATTCCTTAGGGTTTTAGGTGGCTTACATCTCGACGTTTTTGAACAGCATCATGTTGGTACTTTTTCAACGGACATGGTATAAACGACAATGTTTATTTTTATGGTGGTAATAAGGGGTGAGAGATTGTGAAGTTCGAACAATACAGTATTTCTACAGAAATAACAAAGAATCTGGCGCAGCTCGGATTTAGAAGACCGACAGATATACAATTTAAAGCAATTCCGTCAATCATGAAAGGTGAAGACGTTCTGGCCATAGCTCAAACGGGAACGGGCAAAACGGCTGCCTTTGCCATTCCGATCATTGACAGAATCCATGGTGAAAAAAGCAGTAAACGTTCTGCCGGAATTAAATGTA
>CAZCGI010000094.1:0-5919 GCA_964498145.1 uncultured Syntrophaceae bacterium | reverse complement strand
AACTGGCACAGCAGATCGGCAGTGTTTTTAAAGATCTTGCAAAACATACCAGAGTAAATGTTTTCTCGATCCATGGCGGTGTCGAACAGGACCCGCAGATTAAAAAGCTTCAGGCCGGCATCGATGTTCTCGTTACAACGCCGGGGCGCATGTTTGATCTGATCAATCAGGGGTATATCAATCTCGGAAGTGTCGACGTTCTGGTCCTCGATGAAGCAGATCGCATGCTGGACCTTGGGTTTATTGCGGATATTAAATATGTAAAGAAAATGCTGAACCGAAAGCATCAGACACTTTTCTTTTCTGCAACCATTAATAAAGAAATCAAAAAACTTGCTTATTCGCAGGTTAAAAGTTCCGCCATACGGATTCAGCTCTCTCCTGAAGATCCAGTCTCGAAAAATGTTTCTCACTTTGTCATGTTCATCGAAATGGATGATAAACGTTTTTTTATGGAAAAATTCGTTAAAGATAATCCGGACAGCAAGATCATCATATTTGTCAGAACCCGGGTTCGCGCTGAAAGAGTGGCAAAGGCAATGGAACGGGTTCAGATACGGACGATGACGATTCATGGCGACAAGGATCAGAACATGAGAACAGCTGTGATGCAGAAATTCAAGAGCGGCGATTGTAATATCCTGATCGCAACGGATGTCAGTGCCCGGGGAATTGATATTCCCGATGTGAACTATGTCGTCAACTATGACGTGCCTGATAAGCCTGAAAACTATGTCCACAGAGTGGGAAGAACCGGGAGGGGGGTCAGGAAAGGAATTGCCGTCACATTTTGCAGTAAGGATGAGAAAGAGCTTCTTGATGAGATTCAGCAGTTATTAAAGAAGGAGATCCAGGTTATAAAAATCAGTAGAAGAGATTACGCTGAGACAATTGCTATGCCCCCGGGGGACAGTGTACAGGTATTGATCAATGAGTATGAGAGTCGACAGAAGAAAAAACCGGGGAAAGTCAAAAAAAGCAAATGACCAACCCGGCGGAACAATCCCGGTGACCGGATCAAAACTCTGAAGAAAAAACGGTTCCAGGTAAATTTACCCTATTGAATGGTATAAAGAAAAACTCATATATAAGGATGTCATATGAGCGAAGACCAGCCCAACAATCCCCTTCACGGCATTACTCTTGAAAAGATTCTGTCTCGACTGGTAGAACTGTATGGCTGGGGTGAATTGGGAAGGATTATTACGATCAGGTGTTTTAATCATGATCCAAGTATAACGTCCAGCTTGAAATTTCTGAGGAAAACACCGTGGGCGCGGAAAAAAGTTGAAGATTTGTATTTGCGCGTTGAAAAGAAGAAAAAAGGAAAAAGAAAAAAGGGGCCGGCAATCAGATCAAAGTCGGGAGGCACACGGCGGGATTATCATGACTCCGAAGATATATGAGCATAGAATGGGCATGCGGTCAGTGTATGTTTTCGGTTTCTTCCGGTTATTGCTTACCAACCGATATCGTGAAATTTTCACTCATATTATTTGACAGGGGTGCAAGCGTGTGATAAAAGCGCTGCCCTGCTCAATCATCGCATAGACATATTCTGTATACATACGTTTCATCATGGTACATTCGAATAATGCGATTATGGCGTTTTGAAGGGAGACGCATTGGTTGCGTGAGCGTGTGCCGCCCGCCGGTTGAAAACAAAACAATAATCTGACGGCAGCCGATACAAACCAGACTTCGAGAGAGCGATTGCGGTTACAGATAGTTCGTGAAAATCGGGAAATCGAGGGATCGGCATACTATACCCTGCCGGCAGTCAATTGAAACTCTGAGAAGTGGCGGGAAATTACATTCCGTCTGTCTCAGACAGCGGAGAAATATTTTCTGTAATGATGTGCGGGCATACCGCAGGACCACAAGCATATGCCCGATTTGAAAAGACATTTTGTTAAACGGTTACAACTAAATATAAAAATATATGGAGGAAAGTAATGAAAGACTGTTCAAAAATCAAATTTTTCAGTGGTGGACTGAAAGGAGCAGAAAGTGCTTTTGGAGAAAATGCGGAAAAGTGGGGAATCAGTGAAGTCACTTTTTCATTCCCGGGACATAATCTCACTCGTGAAAAGAATGTCACAATATTAAGTGATGAAGAATTGAAAAGTGGTGACGTCAGCATGGAGATTGTTTCCAAACGTATGGGGAGACGGTATACTAATGCCGATAAAATCAGGAAAGTGATCCAGGTAATTTTCCATATGGTCAACAAAGGGTTCCAGGTTATAGTGGTGGGAAAAATCATGGAAAACGGTACCGTTAAAGGTGGAACGGGCTGGACTGTCGAGTTGGCAAAATTCTTTAACCGCCCGGTGAGTGTTTTCGATCAGGAAACAGCTCATTGGTATACATGGAAGGACAGTGCCTGGGAAAAGGACACACCCATCATCAGTTATGATTCATTCTGCGGGACGGGAACGCGAAACCTGACTGAAGAAGGCCGCAAAGCGATTAATGACCTTTTTGAGCGGTCGTTCGGTTAGACTTTAACACCCCGGTGCCATAGGGAAACATCACGATCCTTGATCTGTTTGCATACAATGCTGTATAGTCTGAACAGACTAACGTTGGTACTTATTCAACGGTCTGTGAACCGTTTGTTTAAAACGCCTGTCCTTCGTCGTTAAATATGCCAAAACCGACGTTTCAGAGTTCTCACAGCCACCGCCCGGGGTTGTGAGAACTTTTGACCTTTGATTAAGGGAGTGTGAAATGAACGTTTATAAGCCGTCAACGGTGTACCGTGCTTTCATTGTTCTTCTGGGTATGTTCGTCATGAGCATGCCGGTGTGCGAGGCAGCGGAAGTAATGATAACCGCCGCCGATATCGAAATGGCCCACCAGGTGATCGGAAAAAACACACGATCTCTTCCCGGATTTAATGTGGGGTCACGGGTTACTGTCAGCTCGGGACGATTCAGTTCTTCCGATGCATTGGTTCTGTATATTCTGAAGTTTCATCAACAGACGCGTGTATGTCCTCCCATTGCGGTTGTTGCCGGTGCTCTGACAAAATTAAAAGATGCCGACGTTCATAAGAAGGCCGTGGTGATTTTCTGGAAGGACTACAGCACGACATCCAACCTGAATGAAGGGTTGGATAAACCCACGTTTCTCAGGAGTTCCTTTGAGTGGTATATCCTGACTAAGCAGACCGAACGATTGAAAATCAGAAATGCCCGGCTGCAGGGGTTTGTCGGAGCTGACACGGCATGGCGCCGGGCAATGGATTCTCAACAGAAGTTCTGGGAAAAATCGCAATCCCGGGAAGACGAATTCATTCTTCGCCGCGATGCCTATAGAGCCGTTTTTGACGCCCAGGCGGCGGTTGCCGCCGCGGAGCGAGCGGTGGCAGGCGGCTTCTAGACACAGATGGTGCGGCCGGAGTTTCCGGTATCGGTAAGGTTAGAATGCAGGAATGAAGCAATGGCATGTCTATATGATACGGTGCGATGGTCGGTATTTATACACCGGCATCAGCACCGATGTCCATCGGAGGATAGCCGAGCATAGTGCCGGCGATCGAAAGGCGGCCAAGTACACAAAACCGTTTTCATCAATCGATCTTGTATACGAAATTCCCGCCGGCGACAGGAGTTTGGCGGCAAAAATCGAATACCGGATCAAGAAATTATCGAAACGGGACAAGGAGATTATCGTGTCGAGTCGCTTTGACAGAGACGATCTCATGCGGTTTGTTGGTCTCTCAATACCCTGCTCCGGCACCATGATCCAGCGGCATTCCGGGCAATAAAAGAACATTGACTCCACCATGGTTTTTCTGTAAACTAAAACCATAAAAAGATAAAAAATATAACCACATGGTTTCTGAAACACCTTCAGTATAATGACTTGTTTCGGAATGCATCATTTCATTTCACACCCCTTGAACAAAGTCCTTCCTCTTCACCAACAATAACTCACAATCCGGCATGACCGTTCCTTTACTCTTTCAATGACGGCGGCGCGGATGTTCGGCAGCATGTCTTATAACGGAATGCAATGATTGCATGTTTTATTGCGAGGGGAGAAATATAATGAAATCAACCATGAGATTTAAATGCCCCTACGATGATTGTGGCGAATGGATCATTACGACAATGGAAAATGTCTGCAGCTTGCAGGGGTTCTACTGTTCATTCTGTAAACGGAAGATCCATCCGTCCATGGTATTCGGGGGAAGGTTTGGATCAGGGGCTCTTGATTATGAGAAGGAGTTTCTTGCCTGCATCGGTTCCCATGTTGTGGATCTCGATGATGTGGCACAGGAAAAGACGACATTGGTGCAATCAGGGAAGATGTCGGTCGCTGAGGCCCAGGCCGAAATCTGGGGAGGAGTTGAAAGAGTTTTCCGCCTGGTCAAGATCTTCAAAGGATATAACTATGAGAGCAGAGTGGATGAAGATTCCGATGATGCAGCATCTGACGGTTCCGCTTATCGTGAATGTTGTGATTGTGGCGGCGCATAACGGGAAATAAGAATCTGTGAGGTGTGCTCATAAAGAATGACGTTACCATGTACTCCTTCCCCCGACAAAGAACAGACCCCTTACCGTAAGAAATGGAGGAGGGGAAGATGAAAAAAACATGGTTACAAAAGATGGAAAGCAGTCATAGATCGTTAATGACCTGGATAATGAAGCATCCTTTTTTCGGAAAATCATATTGGCCTGGATGGGAACATCAGCGAAGCTATGCATTATTCTTCCACCCTTGCATTGTTGACTGGGTATACTGTGAATACTATAAAAGAAAACCGGAAGAACGGTGCAGTTATTGTCCGCTTGCGAAGATAATTGACGGTGATGATATTCAATGCTGTCATGGTCTGATGTGGGAATTTGAAAAGGCCTTGGAAATGCACGACACAAAACGGGTCATTGAATATGCCCGGAAGATCCGGGACATGCCATGGGAAAACCCGCATGATGTGAGAACACGGTGGCATACGGCCCGGCTGGTCAGCAAGTGTCGTGAAAAGGAAGATGAAGATAGTGGCTGGTCATGGCATATTCCCGATCGTCGGTACGAACCATCTCATGTAACAATTTGATTTGAGATCTCTTTTATCTTATGGAACCTTCGATCCGGTCATATCTTTCGGTAATTCGTCGATAGGTCGACGAAAAGGGGGGCGATTTGTGTTCATTTTATGAATCACAGAGATTGAAAGATGCAATCTCTGACTGATCGGAGCAGTATGATAATGTGCTTTTATATTAAAGGCTTGAATGTTGCCATAGTTTACAGGTAGCCCCGGCGGCGGTGAATCCTTCAATCTATAGTGAGGCTTCCTCAACATAAGCCTGTTTTTTGACTCACACTTCCGGGGAGAGTGCAGGAAAACGAGTGATTGACGAATGTCACATTCACGAAAGGAGAGATCAAGATGATCGGAAAACTGTCGGATAAGGTTCTCAATGCGGTTTTGGAAACCATACCGGTGGAATTTGCCGTTGTCGATTCAAATGACAAGGTCCTGGCATGGAACAGACACGCAACAAGAATATTCAAACGACCCGAAGGGATTATTGGCCGGGATGTGCGGAACTGTCACCCGAAAAAAAGTCTTGATAAGGTCGAGACAATACTGCGGGAAATGAAAGAGGGAAAACGCGATAAAGCCCGTTTCTGGATTGACCTGACTGTTGAGTCAAAAAAAGAAAAACAGAAAATCATGATTGAATATTATGCCCTCCGGGATGCCGACGGCACCTATCTGGGATGTCTTGAGGCGACGCAGAATATCCATGAAATTCAAATGATCGCCGGGGAGAAACGATTACTTGATTAACCGGTTCGCCGATTGGAAACGGTCGGAACGTGAAACAGAAACGCCGTAACGATCAACCATTTAATCATATATTGAGCATGGACTGAGAAAACATTCGCGGCAGA
>CAZCGI010000093.1:0-7192 GCA_964498145.1 uncultured Syntrophaceae bacterium | reverse complement strand
ATTGATTATCATTTATGAGTTATGTTAATGTCAGCGGATAATAAATTTCCGGGGGATTTACATGGATTACAAAGACACCTTGAATCTGCCAAAAACAACTTTTTCCATGAAGGCCAATCTTTCCAAACGTGAACCTGAGATTCTCAAGAAATGGGAAGATATGGGTATCTATAATAAAATCAGGGAGGTATCAAAAGACAGAGCGCCGTATATCCTTCATGACGGTCCCCCCTATGCAAACGGTGACATTCACCTCGGAACGGCGCTGAACAAGATTATTAAAGATATCGTTGTCAAATCAAAGAGTATGTTCGGGTATAATAGTATCTTTGTTCCTGGATGGGATTGTCACGGCCTACCCATTGAGCACCAGGTCGATAAGGAACTCGGTGAAAATCGTTACAGTCTGACCCAAGCTGAAAAGCGGAGGCTCTGCCGTACCTATGCCGAACGATATCTCGACATTCAACGAGAACAGTTCAAACGGCTCGGATGCGTTGGTAAGTGGGATGATCCCTACGTTACCATGGATTACAATTATGAGGCGACAACCGTCGAAGAACTGGGCAAGTTGCTGATGAACGGCAGTATCTACCGGGGCAAAAAACCGGTATACTGGTGTGCGTCCTGTAAAACTGCTCTGGCAGAGGCGGAAGTAGAGTATGATGATCATACCACGCCCTCCATTTACGTGAAATTTCCCCTCATATCGGAAGTTTCGTCACTATTCCCCCGGCTCAAAGGGGAAACGGTGAGTGTGGTTATCTGGACAACGACTCCCTGGACCATTCCGGCAAATCTGGCGATTGCCTTTCATGAGGACTTTGACTATATCGCCGTCAAAGTCAAAGGTGAGGTTCTGATCTTTGCTAAGGAATTGCTCGACTACTGCATGGATGCCTTTGGTTATAAGGATGAGCCATTCGAGATCCTGGAGGAATTCAAGGGAAGTGTTGTTGAAGGTCTCAAATGCAGACATCCGTTCATTGATCGTGAAAGCGTGTTGATTCTTGCACCCTTCGTGACGCTCGATGCGGGAACGGGAACGGTGCACATTGCGCCCGGCCATGGTCAGGAGGACTATGAGATCGGTCTCGAGTATGGATTGGATGTCTATGCCCCCGTTGATGATGACGGGAATTTTACCCGTGATGTGGATTTCTTTGCGGGGCAATTTGTTTTTGATGCGAATGAGCCGGTCAACGAAAAACTGAAGGAAGTAGGAGCACTTCTGGGAGTTGTCGATATCGAACATCAGTATCCCCATTGCTGGCGATGCAAACAACCCATCATTTTCAGATCCACGGAGCAGTGGTTTATATCAATGCAGGAGAATGATTTGCGGAAGAAGGCCCTTGCCGCGATTGACAGCGTCCAATGGATTCCCAAGTGGGGACGGGACCGTATTTATGGTATGATCGAAAACAGGCCGGACTGGTGCATTTCCCGTCAGCGAGTCTGGGGCGTTCCCATTACGATCTTCTATTGTAAGGAGTGCGGATTACCACTGTATACGAAGGAAACGCTTGATTACGTTGTACAGCTGGTAAAAGAGCACGGGGCCGATGTTTGGTATGAACGGGACGCCAAGGATCTGATGCCGGCAGGAACAGTTTGTCCATCCTGCCAGGGTAGTGAGTTTTCGAAGGAGTCGAATATCCTGGATGTCTGGTTTGATTCAGGCGTCAGCCATGCGGCCGTGCTGGAAAATACAAAACACTGGAGCGATCTCCGGTCACCGTCTGACATGTATCTTGAGGGAAGCGATCAGCATCGTGGATGGTTTCATTCTTCGCTTCTCGAATCGGTTGGAACTCGGGGGCGTGCGCCTTACAAGAATGTTTTGACCCATGGTTTTGTCGTCGATGGCGACGGTAGAAAAATGTCAAAATCGATGGGGAATGTCATCGATCCGCAGGAACTCGTGAACCAGTATGGAGCGGAAATATTGAGGCTGTGGGTGGCTGCGGAGGATTATACCGTTGATATCAGAATATCCGACGAGATCCTGAAACGCCTCGTTGATGCTTATCGGAGGATTCGTAATACCAGCAGATATATTCTGGGCAATCTCTATGATTTCGACATCAAGAATGACACTGTGCCCTACGAAGAGATGAGGGAGATTGACAAGGCAGCGCTTCACCGGCTTCAGGACATTATCAAAAGAGTAAAGCGAGCCTATGAAAACTATCAGTTCCATGTCGTCTATTATACGCTTCACAATTACTGTACCGTCGATCTAAGTGCGCTCTATCTTGATGTTCTTAAGGATCGGCTTTACACGTCCAAGGCAAAATCACCTGAGAGACGATCCGCCCAGACTGCCATGTATATTATCCTCGATACCATGGTAAAGCTGTTGGCGCCGATCCTTACCTTTACGGCGGAAGAGATATGGGAAAACCTTCCGGACTTCGACGGAAAGGAAGAAAGCATTCACATGACCCTCTTCCCCGAGGTGAATCCTGATTACACCAATAAAGAACTGGGAAGGAAGTGGCAGACTCTCGTCAACATCAAGGGTGAGGTTTCAAAGGCTATCGAACTGGCACGGCAGCAAAAAATCATCGGTCATTCCCTCGATTGCAGCGTTACGATTTACGGTCCCGATTCCCTGCGGGCGCTGCTGATGGAATATCTTGATGATTTGAGGGCACTGCTGATCGTATCTGATATTGCCGTTGTGCCGGATGATACAATTGAGAATCCCTATGTGAGCCCCGAGATTGACGGTCTGAAGATTGGTGTTACAAAGGCACCGGGGGGAAAATGTGAGAGATGCTGGCATTACAGTACGACCGTTGGAAACAGCCCCGAGCATGCAACGATCTGCGAACGGTGTCTCGGTAATCTGTAGTCGTTTCCGTGGTGCAACATCCCGAAGGTTAGTGAAGATTCCCGCTCTTATTCCGAAGATGTTTCGGGGCGGGAATCTTTTAGTTTGCATCCGCGACAGAAGCGATCCATCATATACTTTTCTTCATTAGACGTTGTTGGAGAATCGAAAGAGAACTCAGTATGATATCCGAGGAGGTACGGTGAACAGAAAATACACGATTTTCACCATCACGCTGGTCGTCATTCTCCTTCTCGATCAACTGACAAAAATCGTTATCAATTCGTCATTTGCTCTGTATGAATCTCTGAGTGTTATCCCGGGATTATTCAATATTACCTATATTCGGAATCCCGGTGCGGCCTTCGGGTTCCTTGCCGATGCCGATCCGGTGTTCCGTTCTATTTTTTTCACTGCCGTATCGGTCGTGGCTATCGTTTTCATTGTTCTTGTTATTCGGAAGATCAAGGCTGGCGAACTGCTTTCCACCTTCGGACTTTCGTTGATTTTCGGCGGTGCCTTGGGAAATTTAATTGATCGAATTCGGTTCGGAGAAGTGATAGATTTCCTCGATTTTTATCTGGGTTCCTATCACTGGCCTGCCTTTAATGTGGCTGACAGCGCCATATCGATCGGTGCCGCTCTTCTGATCTGGGAAATCATTCGTAAGAAACCCCTCTTTGAGTAACATCAAATGATACACTGAATTTTCTTTCCCCGCGTACCGGCTTCTGAATAATTAAAAACAGCCGTTGCAGACGGAATCTGATTCCTCTGCTATTTCATTAATCCCGGCAGAAACAGGGCGATCTGGGGAAAGGGTATCAATAGAAATGTTCCGATTATCAATGCAATAAGCAGTGGCATGACACCCTTGAAGATTACTTCCAGCGGAACGTCTCGTGCAACGCCGCTGACGATGTAGACATTGATTCCTACCGGTGGAGTGATAACGCCGATTTGGGTTATCAGAACGATTACGACACCGAACCAGAGGGGGTCGTATCCGAGATGTGTGACCACGGGAAAAAAGATCGGAACCGTCAGCATAATCAGTGCCAGGGCATCAATAACACACCCTCCGATGAGGAAGAGGAGGATTATCATGGACATAATTACGGCGGGGGGCAGGTTGAAACCCGTTATCCATGATGCAATCTCGAAGGGTATGGTCGATACGGCGAGAAAGTGACCGAATATGGTGGCCCCGGCAACAATAACGAGAATCATGCAGGACATACGTGTCGTTTCGAAGAGAGACGTAATAAATCCCTGCCATGTGAGATTTCGACGAACAACGGCGACAATGAGAGTTCCGCAGGCACCGATGGCGCCGGCTTCGGTTGGGGTGAAAAACCCCACGAAAAGACCTCCCATGACGAGGAGAAAAAGTATCAGCGTTTCCATGAGGCCCGATAATGAGTGTATCCGATCAGCGAATGATGCCTTTGGCCCCCTTGGAGCCTGTGAAGGGTCGATCGTTGTCCAGATTACAATGGTCAGGGCAAACAGACCGGTCAGAAGGATTCCCGGAAGGACCCCGGCGATAAAAAGCTTTCCGATGGATTGCTCGGTAAGGATTCCGTAAACGATAAAAATGATGCTCGGTGGAATAAGAATGCCGAGACTGCCTCCAGCGGCGACGACGCCCGTGGCAATGCCCGGTTTATAGTTATATCGTTTCATCTCCGGGAGTGTTGCCGCAGCCATGGTGGCCGCCGTGGCATTGGTCGATCCACAAATTGCCGAGAATGCCGCACACGCGCCGATTGTTGCAATGGCAAGCCCGCCGGGTAGATGTCCCATGAATTTATATGCCGCGTCAAAGAGTCTGGCACTAATGCCGGCATGATATGCCAGTTGACCCATCAGGACAAAGAGCGGTATCACCGTCAGATTGTACGAACTGAAAACGGCAAATACGTCTTTTGCAATGAGATTCAACGACGCGTCAAAGGATACCAGATAACCGAAGCCGATGAACCCGACGATTGCCATGACGAATCCAACAGGCATTCGCGAGAAAATCAGAAGAAAGAGAGCGGCAATGCCGATAATGCCAATCGTTATTGGACTCATACCCCTGCCATCCTTTTGATTGAGGTGAAGAATTCGAAGAGGAGAAGAAGGCAGAGAAGGCCGCATCCCACGGCAATGCCATAAGCAAAGGGATAGATCGGCATTTGAATGGTGAGAGATACTTCATTACTTTGTCTCAAAGCAACGGCATAGATAAAGCACTGCCAGGCAATGAGCCCGAACAGTATTGTTCCGATTAGATCATTGGCGGCCGCAATCATGAGCTGGACCTTTCGCGGCAGTTTTTGGACGAGAAATTCAACGGCAATGTGACCTTTTTGCATTGAAGTATAGGCAAGAGAAAAAGAAATGATCACGGTGCCCAGGAGCCCGACAAGTTCATAAGTTCCGGGGATAGGGTGGCGGAAAAGTCGCAGTATTACGTCAGCGGTCGTGAGGAACATTATCGTCACGACCGCTGATGCTGCGATCCAATTGAACTTGTTCGCCAGGGTATGTATGAGTTTTTCACCGTAAAGCATTGTATCCCGCCATCAGCACTTTCGATATTGATGTCTAAAACGCGAAATAATATGTTGCTATTTTTTCACGCCGTAGATGTCGCGGTAGTGCTTGATCAGCCGTTTAACTTCTGCAACTGATTTATCTCCCGGAAGGTTTTTGGCGTTTATGCCCTGTATATATTCATCGATAATCGGTCTAACTGCATTCGACCACTGTGTTTCTTCATCAGGGGTCAGGGGGAGAATCTTATTGCCCAGGCTCAAGGTGTAGGCTCGGCCGTCTTCGTCGCTTTTGTCCCATGCTTTTCCGTGGACATCAATCCATTCATTATTTATCTCTTCGATAATTGCCTGTATATCCTTGGGAAGCGAATTCCATGTTTTTTTGTTCATCACAACAAACATTGCCGTTGTGTATCCGATGGATGAACAATCCGTCGTGTATTTGATGACTTCCGCCTGCTTCCATCCTTTCAGCGTCTCTATGGGTGTAAAAGTTCCCTCAACGACTCCTTTTTGAAGCGCTTCATAGGTGGCCGGTTGCGGCATTGCAACAGGAACCGCACCCACTGCTTCCGTCACTTTGGCGCTCAATCCTGTTGATCTGATCTTCATTCCCTTCAATTCGGCCAGTTTCTGAACCGGCTTCTTAGTGTGAAGAAGGCCGGGCCCGTGGGCGTGGATGTACATGACCTGCACGTCGCTCAGTTCCTGAGGTTTCATGATACGATAAAATTCAGTTGCCACGTGTGTCGCCACTCGTCCGTTTGTATAACCATGAGGCAGATCAACGGCCTCCATTATTGGAAAACGCCCCCGCGTGTAAGCAAAGCATGACATGCCAATGTCCGATATTCCGTTTACCACACCATCATAACATTGATTGGCCTTTGTCAGCGTGCCCGCCGGAAAAACGGTAACTTTAACTCTGCCATTGGTTCGTTTTTCAACTTCCTCCGCCCATGCTATTCCGGCTTTGCATTGGTCATGTGTCGGTGGGAAAAATATACTGTATCTAAGCTGAAACGTCTTGGCTTCAACGGCGGAAGGTCCTATAATCAATGATGCCATGACAACGAACGCGAGTGCTGCTATGGTAATCAAAATATTCCGATTCATTTTTTATCTCCTTTAAGAGGTTTTGTTGATATCGTTTCTTCCGAAATCGACCGTCTAACGTGACATGGGTCACCAGTCTGCCAAATTTCATAATGTTTCAATTATGGAAATATGAAAAGGGGATATAGGGTTTTTATGGAAGGCCTGCTTGCCCACCGGTACAGGTGGCAGCAGGCATCAATACATGTAAGGGTAATAGATGTGCTGAGATAAAGGATATGTTATTGTTCCTTCCACCATAAAGGTCACACCGTCATTTTTGCGTAAATTTTCGGGTAGTTTAGTAAAAGGTTGCCATGCTGTCAAGCATTATTTTATGGACGTCATTATGTTATAAAAACGATCTATGATTGGTAAAAAAATGGAGGCTCATGAGCCCCCATTTATGATGTGCATGATATTAGATGTAGTCTTATTTCTTTGCTTTTGCCTTGGAATCCGCTTTCAGTTTTTCAACTTCTTCTTTTGCCTTTTCAAGTTCTTCTTGGGTCTTTTTCAGCTCATCGGTCTTTTCCTTGGCCTCTTTTTCTTTTTCTTTCTTTTCACGCATCTGATCTTTGAGTTCGTCATACCCGACATAGATGGCTAAAGCACCTCCGAGAAGCAATGCTACAGGAATACCGCCCATAAGAATGGCCAGGAATTCCTTCCACCATGCAATAATGCCGATAAGTCCCAAAACTGCAGCCAC
>CAZCGI010000092.1:0-7217 GCA_964498145.1 uncultured Syntrophaceae bacterium | reverse complement strand
GAAGAAGAGACGGCCGTCTCATGGAAGATGTTTTTGAACACAACCGACTTGATGTGATTTCGATGGCGACGCTGGCGCTTCATCTTGGTGAACTGCTCGGAGGTCATCCCGATTGTGATTATACCCATCATGGCGATCTCCTCGCTACGGCCCGTCTTTTTCATGACCGGGGTGATGGCGAGCGGGCCTGTCGATTTTTTGAGCCGCTTCTCTCATCACACGATCGTTTCATTGCGGAGGAGGCCGGGAAATATCTGTCTGTCATGTATAAGCGTGCCGGTCGGTGGGATGAGGCCGTCTCATTATGGGAAATGATGATGGCCGGCGGTTCAGAAAATGTCTTTGCTGCCGTCGAACTCGCTAAATGCTATGAACATCGGGAGAGAGACTTTCAGCGGGCTTTATCGCTGGTTGATAAGATTCTTACCTCGTCCCATCATCTTTCGGAACATGAACGGGATGCACTCATGTATCGGCTGAATCGCTTGAAACGACGGTTAACGGGAGATAGATAGATCATAAATAATCGTGTTGTATAATTAACAATGATGTTGATTGCCATCTGCTTTCGGTCACGCGATTCACACCTGATCATCAAACAAATACAGCCGTCAGCCGTTTACGCAATCAAACGTGTGTTTCGCCTTCTGCTGATTATTAGTCCGATGTAGAACAAAGAGAATTTGACAGAGAATGTCATGAATGCAAAAAGAAAAGGCAGGGTATCCGCACCCTGCCTTTTCCCTTACGTGCAGGCCTTTCGTTATCCGATATTGTCCTGCTCTTTTTTTATCACTTCTTTAACATCTATTGAGGGATCCGCCATTTTAGCTTTCAGTACCATGGCGATTCCTTCTGCGGCGATGTGGGGATTTTGACCATTCTTGTAATTGATTGTTACGAGCAGTAATGTATCAGCTTTTCTCACATCAATGATCTTAAGTGTCGCACTCTGGACAACAGTGTTCATCCGTCCGACTCCCAGCATTCCATAGGACCGATTCTGACCCGCTGTTATGTTGCCTGTTACGACGGCCTGGACGCCCAGAGCTTTTCCGATTGCAGCCATCTGACGGGCATTATATCGAGAGCCCACCAGTTTTATCTTTGTCGAATCTTTCAGTCTGCTTCCATCTCGAACCTTGAATCCCAGTTTAGACAGCTGAACACATAGGTTGTCTCCCACGACAGCGCCGAGGTCTCCGATTCTCCCGACTGGCGGTTCCGTGCTTTCCTCACCCATCACCACTACGACACGTTTAATCTTCTTCAGGTCTTTTTTATTTACCTCCGATACGACGGCGGCATCGATATCAGCTTTCTCAATTGACTGGTATGCAGTCGTTCCAAGCTGAAGAGCTGTTAGAGGAACGGAAAGTATGGTGAACATTTCAACACATCCGGAGAGAGTCAATGAAACCGCAAGGGAAAGAACCACAATACCTACTTTCTTTTTCAGGATTTTCATAAATCACATCCTTTTTTATGTTGCGCCGTTACCCCTCGTATCAGGAATATAGAAACATCACTTATGAGAACCTGTGGTACGTAATACCTGAAGCTCTGTAGGCAAAAAAACTTTTAAATCTTTGCAAAATATATACTAGGAAATATAAAAAGGATAATATGAAGAAATTCATGAGCTTTGTATGAAATATTTCACACTGTGTGACCTTACATCCGGACATTTTTGAACAGCGGTGTTTTTAACTTTTTCAACAGCCTATTAAAGATTGAACAATTAATTTATGGTAAAATGTATGAATTCACATGCAGAGAACGGGGGGTGTCTGTATGGATTTCGAGCAGATAACGGTAGAGTGTTACAGCGGATATAAAGTGAATGAACGGCCCGTGACTTTTATCTATCGGGACAGACGATGGCGTATCACTGAAATCATCGATCGATGGTATGAAGGCGGAACGGAGCCTGGTCGTCCTGCCCTTGATTATTTCAAGGTCCGTACGGAAGAGGGAGAAATCTTTCTTTTACGATATAACTCGCTCTTCGATGCCTGGTCTGTTTCCATCAAACGATAAAGTAAAAAAATCTGTTATCCCGGAGGATGCTATGAAATCATATAAAGATAAAGGCGAGTTTGTTGCCATTCTTTCAGAGCTTTGGGAGCGCATTTCCGGAACAGGAGAGATCGTCGAGGCGGTATCCCCGGTAAAGATCATGGTGAGATTTCGATTCACCGATTTTCAGACAGACTTTTATGTGGATATCACCGGTGATATCCCACGTTTCTTCTGGGATCCGGAAGATCCGCCGGATTTTGATGTGGAAATGATTTTATCATCGGAGGTGAATCATGCCTTCTGGATGGAAGAACTCAACATGCCGCTGGCACTGGCAGGCCGAAAGATCATCGCCAAAGGTTCGGTACAAAAAGCTCTTAAACTCCTCCCGGCGCTCAAGCCGGCTTTTGCTCTCTATCCACTGGTACTAGCCGATATGGGACGGGAAGATCTCTTAAGGAAACCGGAAAAACGGAAGAAGAAACGATGGAAGATACCTTTTATTCCGTCCCGAAAGAAAGGGTATTATAACCTTGATGCCCTGCCTCGATTTCCTCTGGATCTTGCGATGATCATTCAATCAGAGAGAGAAATTGTACCATCAAAAGAGGTTCGAAAAGCCAGCGAGCGCGATCTTCTCGCAATGATGTATCTAATACGTTTTTTTGAAGAACACCTCTCCGAAGCTTTCAGAAAGGGAGATCTCCCCACGGAAGCAATTCATCTGTCCATCGGTCAGGAGGCTGTTGCCGCCGGTGTTTGCATGAATCTGCGTGATACGGATTACCTCAACACATCTCATCGTGGTCACGGACACATTATAGGTAAAGGCGCCGACTTGAATCGTATCATGGCGGAAATCTACGGCAAAGCGACAGGCCTCTGCGGAGGGAAAGGCGGTCCCATGCATGTGACCGACCGGCGAAAGGGCATCCTCGGTGCCAACGGTATCGTTGGTGCAGGGTATCTCTTGGGCCTTGGTGCGGGGCTGACCATTCAGCGACAGAACCGGGATGACCTATCGGTAGTCTTTGCCGGAGACGGATCGGTCAACCAGGGGATGTTTCATGAAGCGATGAACATGATTGCCGTGTATAGATTGCCTGTATTGATCGTCATTGAAAATAATCTCTATGGTGAATTTACGTCGGTGGAAGAACATTCCGCCGTAACGGAAATGTACCGACGATCAGCATCATACAATATCGAATCCTGGCGATTTGACGGTAACGATGTGAAAACAGTTTATGGGGAAATTGGCAAAATCATAGAAAAAATCAGAGTGGATGGCAGGCCCCGTCTGGTTGAGCTGATGACCTACCGATGGCATGGTCATATGGAAGGCGACGGGGAAACATATCGTTCGCAGGAAGAGAAGAATTATTACGCACAGCGAGATCCCATCGCCAGGCTTCGAAACGAGATGATCGCTGCCGGGACGGCAGAAGACGATCTTGATAATGTCAGGATTGCTGCGGAGCGGAAGGTTGCAGAGGCTGCGGTATTTGCCCGGAAGGCTGACCTACCCAAGATATCGGACCTCTCGACTCATGTATATGCTTCTGATGATACAGGCCTCTTTATTGGCGAAATATCAACTATCGCAGAAGAAAGTGGAAGAACACGGCAGATTTCGGTATCACAGGCAATTAATGAAGCCATCGCGGAAGAAATGGAACGTGACGAGGCGGTTTTTCTCTGGGGTGAAGACGTATCTCTCGGGGGATATTTCAACGTCACTGAGGGCCTTATCGACCGGTTCGGGCCGCGGCGGATAATTGATACACCCATCAGTGAGAATGGGATCGTTGGCGGTGCTGTCGGCGCCGCCATGACGGGCCTGCGACCCCTTGTGGAAATTCTGTTTGCCGATTTCCTTACCTGCTGTATGGATCCGATCCTCAATCAGGCATGTAAACTTCGGTATATGACGGGCGGCCAGGTCAGGGTGCCCCTGACCATCAGAACTCCGGTGGGCAGCGGTATGGGCATGGCCGCGCAGCACTCTCAATCGATGGAAAAATACTTTTTCGGGATTCCCGGCCTGATAGTTGTGGCTCCGTTTGATTCATATGCTTGTAAAGGGCTGCTCAAGGCGGCAATACGATCTCATAATCCGGTTCTGTTTTTCGAACATAAACTGCTCTATGCTAATGTTGGTAAGGTTCCCGCCGAGGAATATGTGCTTCCACTGGGAAACGCAAGAGTCGTCCATGAAGGTTCCGACATAACCATTGTGTCGCATCTGCTGGGGGTCGGTGCCTCTCTCGATGCAGCGAAAATCCTTGCTTCGGAGGGAATCAGCGCGGAGGTCGTCGATCTGGCAACACTCTACCCGCTTGATTCGAAGACAATACTCGAATCTGTTGCAACAACGGGCCGTCTTGTTACGGTTGAGGAAGGTTCTGCCACCGGTGGAATCGGAGCCGAAATTATATCCCGTATTGTCTTGGCGGGCTATCACCATTTGAAGGATGCACCGATCAGAATTGCTGCTCCTGAATGTCCCATACCTTATGCGAAAAATCTTGAAACCGTCATGTTGCCGAGTCCCGAAGACATAGCAAAAAGAATCGCCCATATCCTTCGGTGAAGACATAAAAATGCTGTTGAAAATCTCAGTCGTTTGAGGCTTAAGGATTCGGGCAATTGTTCGGAAGGTTCAACCCGTTTGGGCATGAGGGGTGGAAACGGCATCTCCATTTCAATAGCTTCATACTATTGGAGATGTGATGACAACTCGACAGTAATGATGTGTACATAAAAGCGTATATGGTCAGGACATAGGCATCTCGTCGGTGATTTTCTGAACTGCTTCGACGATTTCAATCATAATGACTGATGTATCGTCCTTCTGAAGCCCGAGAATCTTAAAAGCATTGTCATCCATTGAATAGAGCATTCCGTCCATACCTGTTCCAATCCCGCTCATGATAGCGATAACATCGGCAGTATGCACGATGTAAGTAAGGATATCATCTTGGGACAACGACGGTGTGTGATGATAACGTATCGCCGTAGCCAGTTGCTTGGGAATATTCCACTTCTGACAGATTTCATAGGCGATTTCGGAATGGTCAAATCCGAGAATTTGTTTTTCAGCATGGAGAAAACTCTTACAGCCGTTTGACATGAACTGCTGAAAGGCCTCTTTATGTTCAAGAATATGGGGATCGAGAGCAAGTTTTCCCGTATCGTGAAGCAGACCTGCGGTAAAGGCATCGTCTGCCAGCGACGGAAATTTCCTTGTTGCAATGATCCTGGACCCGAAGGCAACACCGATAGAATGCTGCCACAGGTCGCCGGCGTTCTGTTCATATCCTTCCAGTTCTTTGCCGAGAAGCCCCCCCGTTCCTGCAACGGTTATCAACTCTTCGAGGGTTTTTAACCCCAGTAAAACCGAGGCATGCTGTATCGATGAAACTTTACCACGTAAACCATAATAGGCAGAGTTGGCGATTCTGATGACCTTGGCAGCGATAGCCTGATCCATCTGGAGAATTTTGGCAAGCTCTTCAAAGCTTGAATTTGTATCTCCCATAATCTCACGTGCTTTAAGCACGGTCTGAGGCATGGGAGGAAGGTCTTGAACTGTTTTAAGAATTTTTTGTTTCAAGTGATATCCGGAAAGATTTTCTTTGGGGTTCTCCTCTGAGGATGGATCTGTATCATGCGCCGATTTGGGTTTAATCTCGACAGTAATGATCGCTTTACAGGCCGGACAGGGAAAAGCAATCCGATCTTTGTCGGGGAGGCGTTCGTCCGGTATATTGTATACCTTGTTGCAATTTGAGCATTCAATTTTCACGGTGTGTTACCTCATTATCGATTACTGTTCTTTATGTAATGCTGATTTTTCCTCCATCAATATCGAGAATCATAGAGCGGAGCTGTGAGCCTCCCGTCTGGACGAGCTTAATCGTGAGACCGGCTTGCGCAAGGGCAGCTTTCACCGCTTCGACAACTTTGTGACCAGTTCCTTCATTGTTACCCGTACCGAGAAGAACTGCTCCTCCGGCAATGGCGACAGAATAAGGAGGAGGCCCTCCACTTTTTTTAAGTTCTGACAGGACATAAGGGATTGCCGTGTTGGCATACATGACGGGGTTCTTTGGCTGCTGAGAAGCCGAGTGCGGAGCCAGGGTATGAAGTCCTGCCGCCTTCTTCAGGGAAGCATTGAAAAAGATAATTCCCACACCGGCACCAATCCTGTCTATCCGTAAGACCCCTTCGTCAGCTACACAACATTCCAGTATTTTGACACATACATCTGCCATTGTTTCCTGTCCGTTTTTCTATAATTTCAAGTTTGTTCTCTGAAAGCTTATTGCTATTCCACAGAGTGCTCATCTTAAAATAACTTGATCTTGGTTTGATGGGCCTTTGTGTCCTGTGATGTGATGATGAGGTAGCCTATGTCTAAGACGCGAATCCGATGATGTTAAGACCCTTACATGAACATTTGCTGTATATATCGGTAGATATCGATAAAATATTAAAAAATAATTATTTTGTGTCACGACAGGGATTTCTTCTTATATGTTTGAGAAAGTGTAATAGGCGGCCTTCAAAGTCATCATGCTTCTTTGAGGGGAAACCCCTCAAACTCACCTCGAACTGCTTAATAATATTTTGACACAATCCATTGCCGATGGTTTGTGCATATAAAACTAAGTAAAGTGAATAATTTGCAATATCAGCTACTTGAATTCAAAGGTTGAGTTTTGAAATTGCTAGAAGCACGCAGTAGATGTATCAAGATGCGAAATTGACCAGATCAAAATGAATTTGAGAAAAAATCCTTATTAGCTGAAACAATGCTGTCTTTTATCATTTATTTTCAGTGATGCTGTCATTTTATCCTCAATTAATTCAAAGAACTGACCGATACTATGGAGAAAAATGGGAAGTGACAATAAGAAGTTTGATTCCTTCCGTTTCAACAGTGGTCAATATGAAGATCTTCCGTCCTTCCCGGAGTTTCTCCCGGTAAAATATAAAAAAAGGAGACAGTTATGACTGTTCAGTACAATGTTGTCTTTGAAGGAAAGCTTGTGCCCGGAAAAGATGTTAATGCGGTGAAGAAGGAATTGATCTCTCTTTTGAAAGTGGATGATGCCGTTATCGACCGTCTGTTTCTCGGGAAGCCTGTCATCGTCAAGAAAAAGGTAGATGCCGAAACGGCCGAAGATTTC
>CAZCGI010000091.1:5244-7223 GCA_964498145.1 uncultured Syntrophaceae bacterium | reverse complement strand
AAAATACTTTCATATCAATGCCAACGGAGATGTTGAACCTTGTGTTTTCTGTCATTATGCTACTCATAATATCAGAAAAACCCCGCTGAAAGAGGCAATTTTTTCCCCTATGTTCCGATCGTTGTGTTCTCGGCTTCCCCTGTACGACAACTTGCTCAGACCGTGCACTCTTGTCGACAATCCCCAAGCAGGCCGGGATACCATCAAAAAGTTCGGAGCGTATTTTACCCATAAAGGCGCGGAAATCATCTTCCGGGATCTGGCAAGCGAAATGGACGAATATGCGCAGCAATATGCCGTTGTCGCAAACAAACTATGGGAAAAGTATTTCCCCGCTGAAAAGGGATAGATCGCGAGGCCATACTCATTGCATCATCTACTGTACCGATTTCATCGGCACATACTGATCCTGACGATCTGTATCTCTGTTGCGGCCAGTGTGCTGGCATTTCGCCTTCAGCTTGATCTTAACTTCTACTCGCTTCTTCCCGATCACAATGAAGAAGTGAAAAATTTCTTCGATATTACTGATCGGATCGGCGAACATTCCCTCCTGATTGCCGTCATTTCCGTGCCATCCCACAATAACGATGTCACAGGCGAAGCCTTTGTTGAAACATTTGCGGCGAATCTTGCCGAAAGCTCTCTGATCAGGGATGTTCACTATAAAAATGACAAACACTACCTCTCTACTGTCTTGGAAACATTTCTCGACTACCTTCCTCTTTTTCTCCGTGCGGAAGACGTGGAACGCCTTGCATCCCGTTTATCAGACGAAGAAATTCACCATCAGGTGCAACAGAACAAACAACTGTTAATGACACCGTTCGGAATAGCCACCCGGGACATTATCGCCGCGGACCCCCTGGGAATCCTTACAATCTTTGAAGATCGCGTCACCGCCCCCATGGCACAGCGGATCAATTTCGACCGGTCCGGGTATTTTCGCACCGATGACCGTTCAACCTATTTTCTTTTTATAAAACCGCACCGTCCGCCTCAGGATCTCCCCTTCAGCAGAAAACTCATGCAAGCGGTTGCCCACCTGGAACAGAAATCCATCAAAGACGCGGAACTGGATTCCCGAACTGATATTACCGTTTCATACACCGGCGGGTATCCTATTGCGGTCCGAGACGAAGCAACGACGAAGAAAGATATTGCCGTAACCGTCCTGACGTCCTTTCTGGCTGTTCTCCTTCTTTTCGGGGTATCATTCAGAACAACCCGCATTCTCTTCTATGTTGCCGTATCATTATTCATAAGCATTATCTGGACACTGGGATTTGCCAGCATCGCATTCCACCATGTGAACGTCCTCACCTGTGTATTCTCCTGTGTCTTGATCGGGCTCGGCATCGATTTTGCGATCCATATGGTGAATCGTTACTTCGGAAGCGATAAAGTCAATCTTGCACCGCCGCTCCGGCTCAAAGAGACATTTCATGAAGCCGGCATGGGAATCCTCATCGGCGGGATGACAACGGCCATTGCATTTTACTCTATAGCTCTGTCGGACTTTCGCGGTTTTAGGGAATTGGGTATCGTAACAGGTACGGGAATTATGATCTGTCTTGTCGTAATGATGGTTGTCCTCCCCTGTCTGCTGATCTTTTTCTCCGATCAAACCAAAACGGGCCGGATGATTACGATCAGCGGATTCGCCCTCGAAAAACCCATACGGTTGTCAGCCACCTGGCCGAAAACGATACTTACCGTATCCTTTCTTGCAGCGGTTTCACTCTCCGTAACAGGATTTAACATTTCTTTCGACGATAACCTCAGAAACTTCCGTCCCGTCGACAGTGAAACCTTTCAACTCCAGGACATGGTAAGCCGCTGGATCGGGGGATCAATGGCCCCAACCATGATAGTCATTCGTGGTCCGTCGGAAGAAGAGGTCCTGAAAAAAAGTGCTGAAATCTTCCATGCCATGGAAGATTTAAAACGTGACAGCAGGATCGGCGGGTTCGCCTCGT
>CAZCGI010000091.1:0-5234 GCA_964498145.1 uncultured Syntrophaceae bacterium | reverse complement strand
AAGAGCATGTGAAGAAAACGGATTCGCTACGGAAGGACTATACGATGATTATTTCAATAAGCTGGGGAAGTCGTTTTCATCAGAGCAGGTACTTGTTCCGTCGGTTCTCAGCGAAACAGCGCTTTTACCGTTACTGAAACGGTTCACAACCGTCACCGAAACGGACTCTGCGATCATAACCTACGTCACCCCCTTGAAAGACCTGTGGTCCCACACCGACACGACGGCATTCAAAGACATGATAACGGAAAAGCTGTCAGCGGTCGGAATGGACAAAGACGACTACACGCTCACCGGGCCAAACCTCCTCACGGGCGAATTGAAGCGCATCATTATTAACAACCTCAAGACAGCATTATTACTGGCTGTTCTGGCCATTACGGGAGTTCTCGCCGTCTATTATCGTTCAGTCACCCTGGTCCTGCTTTCAATTGCACCCCTTTTGGTCGGGTTGACGACTGTGGCAGGTATTATGGTTCTTACGGACGTTCAATTTAATTTCTTCAATATCATCATCCTGCCGATGATCGTAGGAATCGGTATTGATGACGGCGTCCACCTTACAAACACTTTTCGTCATGTAATGCAGCACGACTTTATTGGCAACATGGCACGAACGGGACGAGCCGTCGTCCTGACTTCGTTGACGACCCTGGCGGGATTTGGTACCCTGTCACTCTCCCACTATCCGGGATTGAGAAGTATGGGGTATGTGGCGGTTATCGGTATCGGTGCCTGTCTCATCGCATCGGTTTTGGTGCTTCCGGCTCTGTTTGCGCTATTACTGAAACGGAGCGATCGAAACCTACAAGGTCTGTCATAACAAATCACCGGGATGTATCTTAACGGTACCGCATACCATTGCCGAACGGTATCCATGTAATATCGCTCCCCCGTTCGTCGGCATGGCACTCCCGTTTACATTCGACGCGATGATGCACTCACGCAGGGAAAATAAATTATCAGTTGTATTCTTCTATTAAATTGGATAAACAGAACTGCAAATCATGGGAGTGGAACGATATGAAAAAAATCATATTTTTGCTCATCATTGCAGTGGCACTTGCTTTTGGTGCCATGAATTATCACTTCATTCTTCTTGATGACAGCATAAAGATCCTGAAAAAGGCTGATCTTGCCTTCGACAATACCTTTGTTGATGCCCGAGGGGTAAAAAGACTCAAGCTTCTGACGGACCCGGCACTGGTTAAATCCGGAATAAAAAACATGATTGATGATGAAAGCCTTTCGATACCGAAGTAAGGTTTCATAAAAGAATTCAAAAGAGGCGGATTAATGATATGCGGTATATGTTCAGATCACAGGTCGGTACGTTTTCCATAGAACCCGACGAAGTTCACTGGGATATGTTTCAGCTCTGTCTTGGCGGTCTCTGGCTCTGCACGTTAGAAACGGCCGAAAAAGCGGCCAAGTGCGTCTGCGAGCAAAAAACGGGGTTGCATGAATGGGATACGCTCACCGACGTGGAAGCACCTGCTGACCTTGATGGCTGGGAAGTCTTATAAAGACGCCAACATTACAAATCGGATCATCGTGAGAAAGCCATCCCTCCGATGCATCAGCGGACCCGGCGATAAAACAGTAAATGTGGAAAAACGGAAAGAGTCGAATTCCGATAGTAGTGAGCCGTCATTTTCAGCCCATCGCCCACAGCTGTCAGCAGATTAATCATGAATAAAGCATTGATTTGCTTTTCTTCTGCTTCTGTCCGACTACCAGGCCGATCATAAGACCGAAAAGGAGAACCAGTGCTCCTGTTAAGAACCATTTGATAACAAGCATAGATTTTAATGACTTATTCTCTTCAGTCAGCTGTATCACACTTTGCTGCGCCTGCTTCAGGGCGGAATTTGTAATTTCATAGGTTTCCTTGAGTTTTAAATAGCTTGCGGACCCCTCTTTCAGCTCAGCATAGGTCTTCTTCAGATCTTCATAGGCCCTTGTCTGCTGTTTCAACGTCGATGACAACTCCCTCACCTGGGTATTCGTTTCCTTCACTTTTCCATCAAGAAGGGGAACTTTTTCCTTTAATCTGTTATTTTCTCTCAGTAAGAATCCCGTTTGGTTCTCCCACGGGACGCGGGACATGAGAAAGCGACTCAGCACCCACCCTTCCTGATCGTCCGTTTGTCCTCCCGTAATGCGGACATGTGTCCATTCATCGCCCGCATCAAGAACCTCAACCTTCTGGCCGGATGAAAGCATTGATACTATTTTATTATCGGTACTCGGTCCCGTCCGAAGTGTTATTTTGAAAGAATCGGTAACGTACATATCGGCGGCTAGCCCATGTGCCCCCCATATAACCACACTCACCGCAATAATAAGAATATACAACAGTTTCTTCATGGTGCTCTCTACCTTTCAGGATGACGGTCTCGTTCCAATTTTAAATAATTGTGCGTACAATAACAGGAAATTAGAAAGATTTCTATCATTTCTTGTTTATAACCGCTGAGAAATCTACACACTCATACCAAACGGGCACTAGCAGGCATTTCCCCGAGGCTATCTGAAATTTCCCAGAAGAGACGGACGCCTTTGCTCATTGCGCGAAACAAAGCCAACCGATCGAAACAGGCAGTCATTTCTTCACAGGCCGTTGCCCGAACAAAAAATTATTTGAGAGATACCGGCCTACAATATGAATGGAACCCTCCACGCCGGCGTTTGATTACGGCCCATACCTCGGCAACCGGTCCAGTGTTACAAATACTATGCCACCATATAACTCTCCGAGAGTATGTATTTTTATACAATCACCAGGTGGACCTTGCAGGGGTTTTCATACACGGTAAGCGTGTCACCGGGGCTAAGGCAACAGGAATACAAACCATCCCGTCCGTATGACTTTCACGGCATCTCCGTACGATATCACATACATTCGGATGACCGAAGACTCCGCAGGCACGGTAATGTCCGACGAAAGAACTCGACGCTATACACTTTTGAAGGCAGTGGTCGTTTTGCTCACACCCGGCAGTATTACCTTTCCATGAGAGAATCGACACAATATTTCGGCCAGCATGCCGAATAACACCGAGGGAATCCGGTATGCCCGCTGAGATGGGCGGGTAGAGCCGCCGATGACGGTCTCAATATTATCAAAGCCGGTACATTGCAACAGAGTCCTCATCGTATCAGGGGCAAAATCATAAAGGTGATAGGGTGTATGGTAGAGATCCAGCTTTCTGCTGAACGGTCCCAGGAGTTTTACAATAGGAGTTGAATGAGGCCATCGCAGTAAAATGAAACCGCCCGTTTTAAGGATCCGGTTCACTTCCGTCAACAGCTTTATCGGATCATGTACATGTTCGATTACATAAAAAAGGGTGACGACATCAAATACATTATCTGCAATTTCAAGATCTTCGAGTGGTTGATCATAAACCGGGATGTTCAACCTGTCCCGAGTGTATCGATTGCCGGCAGGTGATATCTCTACCCCCTCCACCTCCCAACCCTCATTCTTCATTTCACGAAGGAAGAAACCGAACCCGCAGCCGATATCAAGTAATCTCCCGCCATCGGTGCCGGTTCTCGCTTTGATCAGATGGGTCGATGAATGAATAACAGGCATCATCATCTGATCCCACGCGGCTATTTCGCCGGGATCAACGGGCAGATAACCTTCATATTGCTCCGCAAGTTCCGCAACAGAAGGTCGGGGGACAATCCACACCAAGCCGCAGTTGCGACACTGAACATATCGCCACCGATCCCGGCGGTGTAACAACTTACTGTTCGTCCCATGACAGAGAATGCAGGAGCAGTCTTCATTCATTGATATGCCCTTCTAGGGTGATTCCGCACGCTCTTTCAATTTATCGAGAAATACTTCGACCATGACATTGTGCTTCAGCCTGACTTTCAGATTCCAGACCATTCGGCGGATGCAACCTTTTGGCATCACAATGATTGTCTGGACAACCCGTGTCCCTTTATCGTGAGCTTTGAATTCCCATAGTTCCGTTCCCCCCGCAAAGAAACCATCACGAAAGCTCAACCGTATTCGGTCGCAGGGCGCAACCTCTTCGACACGGGACGTCCAGCCGAGTTTGAAGATATGTTCGATCTTTGTTGTAACAATGGTACCCGGCTGATACGACAGCGGCGGTTCAAAGCTGACAACGGTTCCTTCAGGACAGAACGTCCGAAATGTTTCTTCATTTATCAACAATTCGAAAATTCGCTTTTTATTAGCATGAATAAAACGCTCATGCTGATTTACTTCTCCTGTATAGCCCTGATAGTCGGGAGTGTTGACCGTGTATTTCGTCGAACATCCGACCAAACATATCATGAGAAATATACACAAGTAATGAATCGCTCTATGCCGGTGCATTTTGTCAACCCTCACGCCATTTATCAAACAATAAGACCGCCGCGGCCCAGCCGGACAAAGCCTCAAATTTGAGTTTGACTTTTTTTTGTGATAACTATACAGAGTTTTTCTTGCACTCAATCGCTCCCCTGTTAAAGGAAAGCGAAATTAAACATACAATCCAAGCAGTGTAAAGGTTTTTTTATCCCGGTTGGATTGCCATATATTGCGAATCTGAACGATAATCCGGAGAGTATGAAGATCATGAAGGTTCTTTTTTACTGGGTTCTGTACCCGTTAATACGCCCTTTTTATCTGATATCCGTCATCGTGAACACGTTTATCCTGGGCATTATTGTGATCTTTATTTCTTTCTTCGACAAACGAGGTACCATTGTTCATTATATTGGCAGATTCTGGTCGCTTCTCAATATCTATCTTTCCGGTACGCAGGTGAAAATTAGGGGAAAAGAAAAGATCGACACAAGACGTTCATACATAGTTATGTCTAATCACCAGAGCTTATTCGATGTCTGGGCACTAATCGGAAAGATACCGCTTCAGATCAGATGGATTGTAAAAAAAGAAATACGCAAGGTGCCCGTCTTCGGTTACGCTCTTGAAAGAATGGGACACATCTATATCGACAGAGGTAATCGAACAGATGCTTATGCAGGACTGAATGAAGCAGCCCGCAGAGTCAAAGAAGGAACGTCGGTGATTATTTTCCCAGAAGGAACACGAAGCAAGGATGGGCGGTTACAGCAGTTTCGCCTTGGGGGAGCAGTGATTGCACTTAGATCGGGGGTTTCGATTCTCCCCGTGACGGTTAATGGTGGCCGCTTCGCCCTTCGAAAAGGAACGCTGGATCTGCTGCCCGGGAAAATGG
>CAZCGI010000090.1:0-7276 GCA_964498145.1 uncultured Syntrophaceae bacterium | reverse complement strand
TTGATCATCTGCCGGACAGAAATATTATTGTTTTTGATGAGTTTCAGAGGCTGCAACACTCGGAAGATCGGATGCATCATGCCCTCGATCGATTGATTGCCAAAGCTCAAGAGGATGGAAAATTCTATCTTAGCAAGGATTCGTTCTATATATCCCTGCAAGATCTCGCCACTGCTCATGAGAACAAACAAAAAATTTACCTTGAAAGTCTGAACGTCGGTACCGGAAGAAATGATGCCGACCCTGTCGTAACCTTTGATATTGGAATGAATGTGGGATTGCGACAGGAAAAGGCTGCGTATCTCCGAGGTGACAACGGACTCCTGACACCGCTGGTAAAAAAGGTACGATCATGGATTGATGATGAAAGTCTTGTTTTCTTTCTATGCGGCGATGATGATATCGAGCGGATATCTCATCTGCTGGATGGATATTCTCTTGACGTTCATCAATCCGATGCTTCCATCTTTTCAGATCTGGCTGTTTACGGACATCAGGGAAGACTGATGCTGAAGAAGGGAACAATTTCCGAAGGGTTTGCCTATCCTGCTCTCAACCTTATCGTTATCAGCCATGAGGAAATATTCGGTAAAAAAATCAAGAGAAAGAAAAGGACTGCGACCAGGGAAGGGTTTTTCCTCAAGTCCTTCGGCGAATTGAAGGAAGGTGATTTTGTTGTCCACGGAGATCACGGTATCGGTTTCTATCGAGGACTCCAGAAGCTGTCCATCGGCGACATGGAAAACGATTTTCTTATTATCGAGTATGGAGGAGCGGACAAACTCTATATGCCGGTACATCGTCTTGATGAAATCCAGCGATATATCGGTCCCGACGGTTATATGCCAACAGTGGATAAACTCGGTGGGACATCCTGGGAAAAATCAAAACAGAAGGTTAAAAAATCGGTACAGGCAATTGCCAAGGATTTGATTTCCATTTATGCCGCCCGTGAGGTTATGTCCGGACACAGATATTCAGGGCTCGATCGTTACTACGAAGAGTTTGCATCGTCCTTTGAATATGAGGAAACGCCGGACCAGGCCCGTGCGATTGAAGATATAAACGGTGACCTGAGTGATCCCAAGCCGATGGACCGTCTTGTGTGCGGGGATGCGGGATTCGGTAAAACCGAAGTGGCGGTGAGGGCGTCGTTCAGAGTTGTAATGGAAGGAAAGCAGGTGGCCGTTCTGGTTCCCACCACGATTCTAGCCGAACAACATTATCAGACGTTTTCCAAACGCTTCGACAAGTATCCGATTCGAATCGAGGTGCTGAACAGATTCAAAACAAAGGCAAAACAAAGGGAAGTCGTCGAGGATCTCAACAAAGGGGCGGTGGACATCCTGATCGGAACACAGCGAATTCTGCAGGATGATGTCCATTTTAAAGATCTGGGATTGGTTATCATCGATGAAGAGCAGCGCTTCGGGGTGAGAGACAAGGAGCGCTTGAAGAAACTCAGAGCGCTGGTTGATGTCCTTACGTTGACGGCAACGCCGATTCCGAGGACCTTGCAATTGTCTCTTGTAGGGATTCGGGATCTTTCGATCATTGACACTCCACCGGAGGACCGACAAGCGGTGAGGGTATCCGTATCGGAATTTGATGAAGATGTCATACGGGAAGCGGTCCTGCAGGAGTTTGCCAGAGAAGGCCAGGTATTCTTTGTTCACGACCGGGTGAAGTCGATATACAGCATGGCTCGCTTCCTCAAGAAACTCCTTCCCGAGGCAAGAATCGGCATCGTCCATGGTCAGATGAAGCCCCGGGAGCTTGAAGATGTAATGGTAAAGTTCATAAAGAAAGAGTATAATATTTTGTTATGCACAACGATTATCGGTTCAGGAATCGATATTTCTGCAGCTAATACGATTATTATTAATCGTGCTGACAGATTTGGTTTGGCCCAGCTGTATCAGCTCCGCGGCAGGGTCGGACGGTCGAAGCTTCAGGCACACGCTTTCCTGCTGATTCCGAAAGGAGCTATGCTTTCACGAGATGCCCAGAAGCGACTGAGAATTATCCAGGAATTCTCAGATCCCGGTTCGGGATTTAAGGTTTCCATGCATGATCTCGAGATTCGTGGAGCGGGGAATTTTTTAGGTATCTCTCAATCGGGGCATGTATCGGCCGTCGGATATGAGATGTATACGGAATTGATGGAACAGGCCGTCAAGGAAATGGGAGGAGAGGAGGTAACCGACCGGGAAATCAGACCGGAAATCACGGTTGGTCTTTCAGCGTTTATTCCTGATGATTATATTAGCGATATAAATAGAAGGCTCGTAACGTACAAGAAGCTTTCCTTGGCTGATGCTGACGAGACGTTGCAGGAAATGAGAGAGGAACTGATTGACTGTTACGGCAGCGTTCCGCTTGAAGTGGATAATCTGATTAATATCATAAGAATAAGAAATCAACTCAAAAGTGTTCTTGCAACAAAAATGGACTATGACGGAAAGACATTGTCGGTCTCGTTCCACAGAAAAAGCCCTGTCGATCCTTTGAGGATTATCGAATTGTCCCGGGAAAAACAATTCAGAGGGCTGACATTTACACCGGATTTCAGACTGAATGTCCCCATGCCCGGAATCAGCGGGGGGGAAATAATAAAACGGGCTGAGTATCTTCTTGCTAAGTTATATACTCATACTCAGCATGCCAGTTAGTAAGGGGGGGTAGCTCTGGTTATTATCGGAGTAAAAAAAGATCATTACCGTGAGGGAATTACTATGAAACATGTGAAAATTATCTTTGTTATCCTGGCTGTGTTCGTTTTCATGACGCTGACGTCATATGCAGCAATTGTCGATAGGATCGTTGCCATCGTTAACGAGGATGTTATAACGCTTTCAGAGTTGAATAAAAGTGTCAGCTCTTACATGAAGCGGATCGAAAAATCGGCCCCCGAGGAACAGCGTGAGGCGATAGAAAAGCAGGTTCGACAGATGGTTCTGAATGAACTTATCGATCAGCGACTCATCTCTCAGGAAGCAAAAAAACGCGGCCTCACAGCTAGCGATAAGAATGTTGATAACGCCATTCAGTCCATCCTTGAGCAACGAAAGATCTCTCTTGAGAAATTGCAGGATCAAATTGTGAAGTTAGGCGGTACATTTGATGAATACAGGGAAGAGGTGCGTGATCATCTCACCAAAAGAAATTTTCTGGCAGGGGAGATAAAAAGCAAGATTACCATTTCAAACGAGGAAATCGGCGCCTATTATCGTAAGCATCGAAAAGACTATGAAGGAAAAGAGGCTGCCCGGATCAAGCAGATCCTCATTCTGCTTCCAAGAAATGCTGACAGCCAAGCCAGGGAGACGTTGCGGAAACAAGCTGAAGACATTTTACAGCAGCTCAAAAAAGGTACATCCTTCAGCTTACTGGCTTCTGAAATATCACAGGGGCCTGCTGCTAAAACGGGAGGTGACCTCGGTTTTGTGGAAAAAGGGTTGATGTTGCCTGAGGTGGATAAGGCGGCATTTGCCTTAAAAGTTGGAGAGATCAGTGACGTTATCGAATCATCAGTGGGATTTCACATCATTCAAGTTGTTGACAAGCGGGGTGAGGGGATAAAACCCATTGAATCGGTCAAGGAAGAGATTATTGGAAAGATCGGCGATGAGAAAATGGAGAAGAAATTCGAGGAATGGCTCAATGAGCAGCGGGAAAAAGCTCATATTGAAGTAAAACTCTAACCGGTTTCATAACAGACGATTTTCAAGCAACTTCGCCGTAAGAGAAAAATACTTAAAATACAGTGATGTAACATGAATCATGAAGTATATAAAAATCAGAGGTGCGTGCCAGCACAACTTAAAAAATATCAACATTGACATCCCGAGAGACCAACTTGTCGTGATAACCGGTGTCAGCGGTTCAGGGAAGTCGTCTCTGGCGTTCGATACCATCTATGCCGAAGGGCAGCGGCGGTATGTCGAGTCCCTGTCTACGTATGCACGTCAGTTTATCGGACAGATGGATAAACCCGATGTCGAATCTATCGAAGGCCTCTCACCGGCAATTGCAATCGAACAGCGGACGGCAAGTCAGAATCCCCGTTCAACTGTGGGAACGGTAACGGAGATCTATGATTATCTACGTCTCCTCTATGCACGGATCGGAGTGCCCCATTGTTATCGTTGCGGTAAAGAGATCAGGTCGCAAACCGTCGACACGATGGTTGAAAATATTCTCTTATTTCAAGACAATACGAAAATAAACATCCTTGCCCCCGTGGCACGCGGGAAAAAGGGGGAATTTCAGAAGGAACTTAAAAAATTACGAAAAGAAGGATTTGTCAGAGTTCGAATCGACGGCAGCATCAGAGATCTTTCGGAAGACATACTGCTGGATAAAAATAAACGACACGATATCGATGTCGTCGTTGATCGTCTGATCGTCAAGGATGGGATCCGGCAGCGCCTGCGAGATTCCGTGGAAATTGCCCTTGGGCTTTCCGATGGTCTCATCAAGGTTCAGATCATTGATGGAGATGAGATTATATTCAGTGAAGCCTTTGCCTGTGCTGACTGCGGGATCAGCATTCCGGAACTTTCTCCCCGGATGTTTTCCTTCAACAGCCCCTATGGCGCCTGTCACGAATGTGGAGGGTTAGGCACGAAGATATACTTTGATGAAAACCTTATCGTTCCCGAACCGGGCTTGTCCATTCGCGCGGGAGCCATTGCACCGTGGGAAGGGAAAAAGTCTCTCTTCTTTCATCAGATGCTTGAATGCCTGTCGAATCACTACGCATTTGATATCAATATGCCCTATAATCAATTGCCTGAAAAAGTGCGGAAGGCCCTGCTTTACGGATCGGGAGATGAGGAAATTCAGTTCTACCTTGATAGAAGCGGACGGCGGTTCTTCTATACGAAACCCTTCGAAGGTGTGATGAGCAGATTGCAGCGGCTGTATATGGAGGCGGATTCGAATGAGGTACGGATGGATTTGTCACGGTATATGAATGTCACGGCCTGTCCATTCTGTAACGGTGGCCGGTTAAAACCGGAAAGTCTTAACGTGACAGTTGCCGGGTATAACATTTACGATCTCTGTCGCATGTCAATCGGGGAATGTCAGATTTTTTTCAATGATCTCACACTTTCATCACAGGAAACACTGATCTCTGAACGAATATTGAAGGAAATCAGGGAACGACTGAAGTTTCTTGTTGATGTGGGAATGGATTATCTCGACCTGGCCCGGTCGGCGGGTACTCTCTCCGGGGGGGAAGAACAGCGAATTCGCCTTGCCACCCAGATTGGTTCCGGCCTTGTCGGGGTTCTGTATGTTCTTGATGAACCAACAGTCGGTCTCCATCCCCGGGATAATGCCCGGCTCATTTCCACTCTCAAGCGACTGCGTGACATGGGAAATACTGTCCTTGTCGTGGAGCACGACACGGAAATGATGTATGCCGCCGATCATATTATTGACATAGGACCAGGTGCAGGAATTCATGGCGGTCATGTGGTCACTCAGGGAACCCCCGAACATATCTGTCAATATCCGGATTCTCTGACGGGAGGATACCTCTGCGGCCGTCTCTCCATTCCCGTTCCAAAAAACCGCCGGAATCACCCGGAACGGTTCATCATCATGGAAGGTGCAACGGAGAATAATCTGAAAAACATCGATATCAAGATTCCCGTGGGAATCTTTACCTGCGTGACCGGTGTGTCCGGGTCTGGAAAGAGTACCATGGTCATCGAAACGCTCTACAATGTGTTGCGTCGCCGGCTCAACAAGTACCGGGGGAAGATCGGTAAAATAAAAAAGATTCGGGATCTTGGTGGGGTCGAACGGATCATTACCATGGACCAGCAACCGATCGGCCGGACGCCTCGGTCAAATCCCGCAACATATACGGGAGTACTGACCTATATACGGGATCTGTTC
Organism: uncultured Syntrophaceae bacterium; assembly: GCA_964498145.1. GTDB lineage: Bacteria > Desulfobacterota > Syntrophia > Syntrophales > UBA6807 > DSDU01. The sequence continues at coordinate 1,363 of CAZCGI010000090.1, read as the reverse complement.
AGTCAACTTCCCGAATCGAAGATGCGTGGTTACAAGCCCGGCCGCTTCAGCTTTAATGTCAAAGGGGGACGTTGTGAGGCCTGCCAGGGCGACGGTCTCAAGAAGATTGAAATGCATTTCCTTCCTGATGTATATATAACCTGTGACGTGTGTCGGGGAAAACGATATAATACGGATACCCTCGAAGTGAGGTACAAGGGCAAGAATATTGCTGAAGTCCTCGACATGACTGTTACACAGGCCCTATCATTTTTTGACAATATTCCGATTATTAAGTCGAAGCTGCAGCTACTTTTCGATGTCGGTCTTGGCTACATTCGTTTAGGTCAGTCGGCAACGACACTATCCGGTGGCGAAGCTCAGCGGGTAAAACTGGCCCGGGAGCTGGGGAAGAAAATGACGACGAATACCCTGTATATCCTGGATGAACCGACGATAGGATTACATTTTGCCGATATCCATCAACTCCTTGACGTTCTGATGCGGCTGGTCGACATGGGTAATACCGTTGTCGTCATCGAGCATAATCTGGATGTTATCAAATCGGCAGACTATGTAATCGATCTCGGCCCGGAGGGGGGACAGCGGGGAGGACGCATTGTTGCTGCCGGAACACCTGAAGAGGTGGCTGCCACGGAAGGTTCGCTGACAGGATATTTCTTAAAACAGGTTCTCAATCCATAACGTAATAAAGAATACAAGCCAAATCATGGAAGAAAAACTTTTTTCAGATCGAGAAACCATCACGGCACGATCCTATTTCCTGGGGGAGCGGATTGATCTTCGCGTCATGGAAGCGACCAGGCGTCTGGGCGAATCACCGCTGACCATAACGGCGGGCGAATCGGGATGCGCCGTCCTGTTCCGCTGGGGAGCAGTTGTCCTGTTTAATATCGCCCCTGTCGAAGAAGCGGCCTTTCTCATCCACATGAAATCCATGGTACGTCAGCCTTTTCATGAGCCTGAGTATGAACATGCCGAGCTTTCGCGGGAGTCGAGTGGCAAGGAGTATATCGAACACAACGGCGTCATCATGCTGAGTGAATTTACCGTTGAACGCCTTCAGATTGTTGCCCAGATTCTTGCCGAGAGTGTTGTGCTTGCATATTACGAAGAGAGTGTTGCCGGTGTTTTCGACAAAATCGAACCGCTCGCCGCGGGGCTTCAGTACAAGGGGAGGAGCCATTTTGCCAATCGAGAGCTTCTCCACCATATCGGGAGTACGCTGCTCATTCAGCACAAAACGGTGGGGAGAGTCGAGGTGGGTGAGAAACCTGAAATTCTGTGGGAGCGGCCAGATCTGGAACGTCTGTATGCCCGCCTTGAAGATGAATATGAACTCCGGGAACGTCATGTTGCCCTT
>CAZCGI010000089.1:4872-7302 GCA_964498145.1 uncultured Syntrophaceae bacterium | reverse complement strand
ATTGGTTTTTGTATTCATTTTTTTACGTCATCCATACCGTTTTGTGATGCAATGAAATAGTACCTACGGCAACATTGCACTTATTCGCTCGGATTCGACTGTTGTTTGCTTCGCCGGGATGTCCTAATATTCAACCCCGAAATAACCGCTCGTAGAAATTATTATCTGATCAACAAATCGTTTTCAGGCTGTTGAAAAAGTCAAAACATAAGGATGTTCAAAATGTCCGGATGCAAGGCACCAGGGATACAGCGAAGGGAATCAGGTTTCAGGGGCCAGGTTTCAGGAGAGAGAAACATCCGATATGACCGTTACCCGTGTTTTGACCTATTCATTTCCGGCCTTGTGCCATTTGCCCTTAGCCCTGGGCCTAGTCTGACAGTTACGTTGCAATGACGAACAATAAGGGTAATCCCGACATGTCGGCACAGGTGGGCGTTTTTGAAAAGCCTCTTTTTGGTTGACATGCTATCGATCATTCCTATATTGTGGCACGATTAGTTAGGTGGTGAAGAGACGGATCTCCTAAATATTCGTATGAATGGACAAGGGAATGAGCACATTTGAATCAGTCAAGAACGACTTGATTTCCATCAGCAGGGAAATCCCCAAGCTTTTTGATACAGCAAAAGCTATACCGGGTATTTCCACATATCCCTTTGAAAGCTGGGAGAGAGCAGGGCAAACAATCGTAGAGCAGCTGAATGAGGATATCCTGAGAGTAGCGGTTGTCGGGGCCATTAAATCAGGAAAAAGCACATTCGTTAATGCGGTTCTGGAGGGTGATTACCTCAAGCGGGGAGCGGGAGTCGTGACGTCAATCGTTACGCGGGTCCGAAAAGGACCTCTCCTGAAAGCTCACCTGATTTTCAAGACCTGGGAAGAAGTTAATTCTGAGATGGAACAGGCGATGGTTCTCTTCCCGTCTCTTGAAATAAATTCCGGTGAAAGAAAATTCGATATTCGGCGACAGAACGATCGGGACGATCTGTCCCGAGCTCTTACTTCTCTCAGCAGCGATCAGCTCATTTCACAGGATACCCGTGATGTGAATGCAGTGTTGCTCAGTTCATATCTCAAGGGGTATGACCGTGTCGCCGATGTTATTTCATGGGATTCAACCGAGACACTGCAGTTCCAGGGGGACGACTTCGCAAAACATAAGGATTATGTTGGTGACGATTCGCTTGCCGTCTACCTCCGTGATCTCGAGTTGCAGATTCCAGCCCGCCAGAATCTCGACGATAATATAGAGATCGCAGACTGTCAGGGTAGTGATTCTCCCAATCCACTCCATCTCGCTATGATTCAGGACTATCTTTTGAAGACTAACCTGATCATTTATCTATTGAGCAGCAGGACCGGAGTTCGACAGGCGGATATCAAGTTTCTTTCCATGATTCGAAAAATGGGTCTTATGGAAAACATCTTTTTTGTGGTGAATTGCGATTTTAATGAACATGAAGATCTTGAAGATCTAAAAACACTTCTGGGCAGGATTCATGAAGAAATCGGTGTCATAAGGCCCGACCCGGATATATTTACCTTTTCCACACTGTTTGATCTTTTTAGAAAACTGAAGGCCGATCTTTCCGATAAGGACAGACTCCGGCTTGAATACTGGGAAAGCGAATCGGAGCTGAAGGAATTTTCCGACGCCGAACAAAGGCGGTTTGAATCGGATCTCGATAAAAAATTGACACGGGACCGTTTCGCCCTTTTGTTGAAAAATCACGTCGAGCGCCTGTCTGTGATGGCACATGGCCTTCGTGATTGGGTTACCATAAATGGCGAAATTCTGTCCAAGAGTGCCGATGAAGCCCATGCCATTGCGGACAAGATCAAGTTGGAACAAATCCAGATGGATCAAGTGCAGGCAATGATAAAGGATACATTGGCAGGGGCATCACAGAAGACAAAACGGGAACTTGAAAAAGACATTAACAGCTTTCTCGATGTACCTTTCGGTGATGTAATCAAGGAGATCCAGGCATATGTGAGAGGATATTCAATCGACACCAGAGATAATGTCGAAGATATTGATGGAATGGGTTTCTCCGCGACACTGTATACGGTGTTTCAGGAATTCAAACATGGCCTTGACGTTTTCATGACGGAAACGATTAATCCCAAACTGGTACACTTTATCCGCCAGGACGAAAAGAAAATAAACGAACTCCTTGCAAATGTAGCCGGGACATATAACGCCATGGTACAGGATTCATTCCAACGATATGAATCGGCACTGCAGAACCTAGGGGTACAGCTCGCAGAACGAACCGCAGACAGCAGTCTTTCATTTAATGTGGAGAGCCTGAAACGAACGGCAGGACTTACCGTACCGCCTCTGGTATCATCACTGAAATATACGAGACAAATACGGACTGAGGCTATTGTTCGTCTTGGATTTTACAATCTTGCCAAGGCATT
>CAZCGI010000089.1:2832-4862 GCA_964498145.1 uncultured Syntrophaceae bacterium | reverse complement strand
TTTAAAAGACAAATTCACGATGAAAAAGCGGGAGAGATTGCCGCCCTCCGTGATGGAGTAAAACGAATAAAGCGTGAAACGGAGCGATCGTTGATTTTTCATCTGAATGATTATCGAGAGAATCTGAAATATCAGTATGTTTTTAAACTCGTAGATGTGGCCGCTGCAAACCTGTATGACATGCTGGTTGACCGGTTCCGGTCATTCACGATAGATATATCCGATATGATGGATCTGGCTGGTAAGGAGCACGAGGTCAAGGAAGAAGCAATACGAGCACTTGCAGCACTTGATCATTCGATTACTCCACTTCAGGCGAGAATTGAAGATGTAAGGAAAAGGATATATCCATAGATTTTTTCGGCCATTGTTGTCAATTCAGTTATCGGACCGACACGCAATTCCTCCGCCGTTATAACCCCATTGATTATTAAAGCCATCAATTTATTCGTCGAAATGTTTTTATGCAGATCCAAAGATCAACAATGATGTGACGGTTCATATGCTTACGATCCATAATATGTATGATGGATCATAGATGGGTTCGGATCCTTTTCTGATGTGAGATAAATGAGATACTTTTCGTTATAATGTCTTTTTCTTTCTTGCTTAAAGTGTCATCTCGCTATTGATATTATGATTAAAAATCTATTCGCAGCGAGTCGAAACATCTGAGCGGAAGAAACACGATTTCCCCAATAGTTCTGCGTGAAAAAAGCTTCATTTTCGGCATGACTAGTACCATCAATCCTCTGTTAGCTTTTGAAGCAGTTTCTGAGCCTTTGTATTTCTGGAATTTATCGTCAGTACGAAATTGAGTCTTTCGATGATTTCATCCTTTTGAGATTCATCCTGATCTGATTGATACTGAGCATATAAAATGCGGGACAGATTCATGTGGGCTTCTTCCTGAAATTGGTTCAGTTTGACAGATTGCTGATAGGCAATGGTTGCTTTATCTTGATTGCCAATCATTTCATTGATTGATCCAAGATTATTCCATGCTTCCGCGTTATTCGGTTCTAATTCCAACACTCTTTCAAACAGGGTGAGTGCCTCTTTATAATTCCCGAGTTGGAAATACAGGTTGCCAAGATTAAATGATGCCTTAACATATTCAGGGTCCAGTTTTAGGACTTCTTCATACTGTGTAAGTGCCTCATCAAACATATCATAATGATCATGTAAAACAGCCAGACAGAATCGGGGAGCGGTGGCATTGGGATCAATATCAATTGCTTTCTGGTATTGTGCGACTGCCTCAAAGTAGTTTCCCTGAAGTTCAATAACATGGGCTATGTTAATGACGGCCTCGACGTTTCCCGGGCTTAATGCAAGGGCTTGTTCGTACATCTGTTGGGCGCTGCTGAATCTATTTGTGATTTCATATATATAGCCAAGATTATTATACGCCTCGGGATTTTCCGGCTCCAAGTTGACCGCTTTCTGAAAGCAGTCAACTGCTTCGTCGTAGTCTTCCTTCTGTATGTAGATAAAACCCATATTTACATATGCATCAGGTAATTTATTATCAAGTGAGATACATTCTTTATATGCTTCAAGAGCTTTTTCGTAATCACCTTCAACAACGTCATACTGGTATCCTTTATTGAAACATTCTTTTGCCTGAGTTTTCATATCCATTATTACAGCCTCTTGTAGCAGTATTGAATTCTGCAATGTTAGTTAAATTTGGAAAGAACTATATTTCTTATTTCACCCCATATATGAACAGGATCACTTGCCTGCTTGGCAAGAAATGTTCCGTTTTTCTTAAGAACGAATGCGGCGAACGCTCCGGCAAGCTTTGTCCGTTTTTCCGGTGAGAATGACAGTGCATGCTCAATAACGTGATAGGGAATCATAAATTCGAGTGTTTGATTACCGATCTGTAATGTTTCTATGATATCTTCCTTTGATTCCCCGTTCGAGGAGGATTCATCCTGCAGTGCTTGTTCCGCCTCGGGTTCCTGCAATTCTTCTTCCTGTATCGGTTCGCTTTCAACCGGTTCTTCCTGAACGGGCGGTTC
>CAZCGI010000089.1:0-2732 GCA_964498145.1 uncultured Syntrophaceae bacterium | reverse complement strand
CTGTTCTGCCTGTGGCTCCTGTTGTTCTTCCACCAGCAGTTGTTCGGCTGCTTCCGGTTCATCCTGTATGATCTGTTCCGGTTCTGGTCCCTGTGATTCATCCGCCTGCATCTGTTCGGGTTCTGCCGTATTATCCAGAACAGGTGCTTCCTCCTGTATGATCTGCTCGGTTTCAGGTACCTGCGATTCATCCGCCTGGATCAGTTCGAGTTCTTGCGTATCATCCAGGGCAGGTGCTTCCTCCTGTATGACCTGCTCGATTTCAAGTACCTGCGATTCTTCTTCCTGTATCGGTTCGCTTTCAACCGGTTCTTCCTGAACGGGCGGTTCCTCCGGCAGTGCCTGTTCTGCCTGTGGCTCCTGTTGTTCTTCCACCAGCAGTTGTTCGGCTGCTTCCCGTTCATCCTGTATGATCTGTTCCGGTTCTGGCCCCTGTGATTCATCCGCCTGGATCAGTTCGAGTTCTTGCGTATCATCCAGGGCAGGTGTTTCCTCCTGTATGACCTGTTCGATTTCAAGTACCTGCGATTCTTCTTCCTGTATCGGTTCGCTTTCAACCGGTTCTTCCTGAACGGGCGGTTCCTCCGGCAGTGCCTGTTCTGCCTGTGGCTCCTGTTGTTCTTCCACCAGCAGTTGTTCGGCTGCTTCCCGTTCATCCTGTATGATCTGTTCCGGTTCTGGCCCCTGTGATTCATCCGCCTGGATCAGTTCGAGTTCTTGCGTATCATCCAGGGCAGGTGTTTCCTCCTGTATGATCTGTTCGGTTTCAGTCACCTGTTGTTCTTCCGCCTGGAGCTGTTCGCTTTCAACCGGTTCTTCCTGAACGGCCGGTTCCTCCTGCAGTGCCTGTTCAGCCTGGGGTTCCTGCTGTTCTTCTGCCTGCAGCTGTTCGATTTCGACCGGTTCCTCCTGAACGGCTGGTTCCTCGGGAAGTACCTGTTCCGCCTGAGGCATCAGCCCTTTAGCGGTGAGATTTTCCTGCGCGGTAGTTTCTTCAGATTTTGTTTCGACCATCTCGGGTATCTCTGGGGGCGGGATAGGTGCACGACGACCGTCACGGCGCAATTCTCTGCCTTCCATTTCGAGAGGAGGACGTTTCGGAGCATCTTTTTTCTCCTCAAACATTTTTCGTTCCGGTTTTTTCCTCGGCCTTCGTTGAGGAGTAGACGGGCGTGTCAGTTTCTGAAAACACTCGCCGATTTGGTTCACCACTTCTCCTGTAATGAGATCAAAATGATTTGTTTCTCCCGCTTTTAAGGACAACTTCGCGATCTTATTAATGAGACGGGGAACACCGTCATCTGAATGCTCCCACAGAAATTCATAGGCGTTCTCCGTGAATATTTGCTTGTTTGCCCCTGCGAATTGAAGTCGTGTGTTGACGTATGTTTTGAGCTTTTCAAGAGAATTCAATTTTTCAATCTTTCCGTACGTCCCGATTCGCTGATAAAGATTCGCATGTTTGGGGTGTTCCAACCTGTGGGCCAATTCAAGCTGTCCGGCGAGAACGATCGTAAAAAGGTTCATCTGATTGTGTTGCAAATTTGTCAGTAAGCGGAGACTTTCAAGATTTGCCGGTGTCATGGCATTTGCTTCATCGATAAAGATAAGAACTTTCTTGCCTTCGTCAATTGTTTGAAAAAGAAGCTTGTTGAAGATGTCCAGAAGATCGCCTTTTCGCCGTTTATTACATTGTTCGCCTGTCAATTGCCCGATGATTTCTCTCATCAACTGAGTAAAGCTGATTCCGGGATTGGTGATGAGTGCTATTTTATATAAGCTCTGATCAAGCGAATCAATAATGATGCGGAGGGACAATGTCTTTCCCAATCCCACATCACCGACGATGACAGAAATACATTCTCCCCCCTCTTCAATGGCAAAGAGTGTTTCTGCAATTGCATTTTCCATTGAAGTACCACAGTCTACATACATTGACGGATCGGGTACATTATCAAATGGCGGTTTCTGCAATCCCCAGTATTCGTAATACATTATTTTTCCTCCTCACAACTTGAACGAGTCATGACTATATTCGAGTAGACTATCCGTCGTTCTTCTTTGAACGTTTCCTTGGAATATCCTCACTTTCTGTAAGGAAGATCAGGACATCATCGAGAGAAAGCCTTCAGGCCGCCCATTTTATAGCTTCGTATTTTTTTATTCCTGATGAGATTCATAAGGAAGCTTCTGCTGACCTGGAGCATTTCATATACTTGATCCGTTCTTAGAAGTCGTATCGATTCGGGGTTACTAAAATGAAAATTAAAAAAAACACTGACGTCATTTGTCATTTGAGTGTCAATGAAAAATTTTTCCGTAACCTCTTCAGGAAGATGATCCATGAGTTGGCTCGACAGCAGATATGAACACTGTTCAGGTGTCAGTTTCAGAGATACGACATTCTCATTGTCGTCGGCCAACGATGCTTCATGATAATTGATACCGGTTATTCCCGATCCTTCGATTTGTGGTGTACCCCATGTCTCATCAGGTTTATGTGGAACAACATCCATCAATGCCGGTGCCGAAAATGTCTCCTCATTACTTTTTCTAATCGGCAGCTTTCTTTTCTTAACGATGCAGATCTTTTCCATATGAATCCTCACAACCTTACCGTTCTGCCCAGGTATTTATCTTAGCTGTCTCAACACACGGGGAACAACGCCCCACCACTGAGGTTTATTTCATACAGACCCTGAGGACCTGATAAAAGTCGGTATGTCCGGCGA
>CAZCGI010000088.1:3738-7357 GCA_964498145.1 uncultured Syntrophaceae bacterium | reverse complement strand
GGCTCTTGGTGAGTATTTTCATATGTGCGATGTGGTGTCTTCTGTTACTGCTTCCCGACATGGCAGTATGCTCGTCGAATGCGGCAGGAGCACATCATGGCGTCGACATCGGAAGGCTGTTGCCCGTTTGGACGGTTATACCCTTTGTGGGAATATTATTGTCAATAGCATTATGTCCCCTTCTCGTGCCTCACTTTTGGCACAATCATTTCGGAAAAGTATCGGCGTTTTGGGCGATCTTATTTGCTGTGCCGTTCGTTTATGTGTACCATGGCGAGGCGGTATATCAAATTCTACATATTTACCTGATCGACTATATCCCGTTTATCATTCTTCTCTGGGGGCTGTTTACCGTTGCCGGGGGAATCGTTGTGGGTGGCTCCATTAAAGGCACACCTCTGGTGAACACGATTATGTTGCTCATCGGAACAATTCTGGCATCGTGGGTCGGTACAACGGGAGCCGCCATGGTGATGATTCGGCCGGTGTTGCGTGCGAACAAAAACCGCGTAAAGAAAGTACACGTCATATGTTTCTTTATATTCCTGGTAGCAAATATAGGGGGCTCATTGACGCCGCTGGGAGATCCACCGCTTTTCCTCGGTTTCCTTCATAATGTGCCGTTCTTTTGGGTAACAACAGGGATCCTCCCCCATATGCTCATGACCGCTGCAATTCTACTGGCATTATTTTTCATAGTCGATACCTTCTTCTACAGGAAAGAAAAGGATGATTTAAAGAAGGTAGGGCCGTTGGAAAAAGAACCGATAAGAATTCAGGGAGTCTTTAATTTTCTCTTTCTTGGCGGTATCGTCGGCCTGGTATTAATGAGCGGATACTGGAAAGCAGGGAGTTACAGCATATTCGGTGTTCATATGGAGATACAAAACACGCTGCGGGATATAGGTATCATCGTAATGGGCGGCTTGTCCCTCTTTTTAACGCCGAAAACACTTCGGGAAGAGAACGAGTTCAGCTGGTTTCCCATTGTCGAAGTGGCAAAGCTCTTTGCTGGTATCTTCATGGCGATTATCCCGTGCTTGGCGATTCTGAAGGCAGGAATGCATGGTGCAATGGCCGGGTTAATCGAAATGGTGAGAGAACCATATCACTATTTCTGGGTTGCTGGTGGACTTTCATCATTCCTCGATAATGCACCGACGTACTTGACCTTCTTCAACCTGGCGCTTGGAAAACTGGGAATGGCGGAAGCGGGTGTGCCGGCGGCACTGGCTGCCGGAACAGCGACTGCAAATCCTGCTTTTATAAGCTATCTCACAGCGATATCCGCGGGATCAGTTTTCATGGGTGCAAATACATATATCGGAAATGCCCCAAACTTCATGGTAAAATCCATTGCAGAGGAAGCGGGTGTAAATATGCCGAGCTTCTTCGGGTATATGTTTAAATTTTCAATTCCGATTTTGATACCCATATTTATTATTGTGACGTTTGTGTTCTTCTGATGATATAATTTATTCGATAATCAGAGAAGGAGAAGGTTTACAAAACATCATATGCAGTGGTTGAATAAGAATAACACAGTTTTGTCGTGTTCGAGGGAGATGTGAAATATGACAAAGGGATACTATGAAGTTATTGTCGAAGGAACATTAGATCTCGTCAAGGGTTTTGTCCTGGGATATCTGGAGGGAAGCGGTCTTCAGGGAGAAGCCATATTCGGCGAAGAACACCATGTGGAGAACGAGAGCAAGTTCGGCCAGCTTATGCGTCTGCTTCATGTTAAAGGAGAGCAGGTTCATCTGATCGTTGGTATGGGATTGCATGATCTGTTGAAGGAAGCCGTGAGCAGGCGGAAAAATGAATTGAAGGTGGAAATTGTATCGGTGAAGAAAATTACCGATGCGTCTTTTGACTTTTCATACAAGGCCTATAATAAGGAGTTGGGAGAAAGGTTAAAGGAAAAGTTTGGGAATCTGCCGGAAGGGTTGACAACGGAAGGTGAATACAAGCCGAGTGAAAAGATAAATCCGGAAGGCAAGGGTGTTGAAGCCTATGCTCCACTCCATGAATATGAACTCAAGGCCAAGGGAAGAATCCGCGGCCCCATTAAGACTGTCATCAATTTCTACGGTGAAGTTGAGCATATTCCCATGGTTGAATTAGGTGACATAAAACTAACGTACGGCGATTAAATATATTGTCGAAAGAAAAAAAAGAGACTGTATAGTGGTGTCAGGAGAAACAAAGACAATCAACTGTTTTATTTCTGAGCTGATGCAAATATCCAGGGGGTACAGAATGAGGGAACGTTGGTTTTCCGAAATGTTACATGATTGAAGAATTTGTTCAGAATTCGGGACGACATTTCATAGGTGTCCTTGTCATACTCGGAGCAACACTGGCAGGTAACTATCCCACCCGGGTTGAGACGGGATTCTATTTTAGCGAAAAGTGATTCAAGATACTCTTCACGATCCATGTTGATAAATGTTTCCGGATGCATGGTTAAGTCATAAATAATGCCGTCAAAACGGTCATCGGTGTCTAAAAAGTTGTTGACATCATCGTAAACAATTTCAACCCGAGGATCATCAAAAGCATCGTGACAGATACACTGAAGGTATTCTTTCGAAGAGTTTATTACTGCTTCGTCAATATCGATAAGAACCACCGAATCGGGATTCAGTTTCAACAATTCATTCAGAACACCACCATCACCACCGCCCAAAATTGCTGCCCGTTTCATTGGAATGGAAGCACCGGCGAGCGGTGAAACGAGACTTTCGTTATAAAGGTGAGCATCATATTCCGCTATCTGAAGATCGCTGTTCAGGAACAGCATCCTTCCGAAAATTTCATTATCGATAATATCAATCTGCTGATATTGTGACATGGTGCTCAGCACTTTCGTTTTAAAATGGTAACGAATATCGAAACCGATTGTGTCGGAGACGTCAGTTATCCAGTTTGTTTCCGTTACCTCGATGGGGTTGCCTCGGATGATTTCGGCAGTCCTTGTTGTTGTCGGGTCAAGTTTTTCTTTGAAGTATTCAAGAAGATTATTGGTTGATTCCTTTTCCTGAGAGCAGGTAAAGATGTCAATGGAAGCATGATGTGCCTCGGGATATGTGTGGATAGCAACATGGGATTCACTGATTACTGCAATGGATGTAACGCCGATCGGATCATACCGGTGACTGTTTATCCCCACAAGGGAAAATCCACACTGGTTGATTCCGTCGCTGAGAATCTTTTCAATCGCCTGTAGATCATTCAGAATATCTTTTGAGCAGTTGTGAAATTCTGCTACGATTTGCATCCCGACTGGCTTCATGGCACAATCACCTCCTTTGGTGTTTCTGTTATGAGGTTGGATAGTACCAGATGCCCGCTGTCAAAGTTTCGTTATAGCGGGAGATAATAGTTGGTACATATGTTTGCGTTACTCAAAGACTCATCTTATAGAAAAAAGATTGACGTCTGTCAAGGGCAATAAGGAAATTAATTGCAATATTATTGTCTTTTTCATATCAGAGAAGCAACATGTTTATGATTTCCAGATATATACCATAGCGCTGTGGGGGATTTTAGTATGTCGTGGTTTTTCCTTTCACTGTTGGCGGCTGTTTCGCTTGCCACGGCTGACGCCGTGACG
>CAZCGI010000088.1:0-3728 GCA_964498145.1 uncultured Syntrophaceae bacterium | reverse complement strand
ATTTCGGACATCTGACCCCCTATGAAATGGGGCTCATACGACTCGGATATGCTTTGCCATGGCTCATAGCGTCACTGTTTTTCATACCCTGGCCGACAGTTGATGGGACCTATTTTATGTGCCTTGCCGTGGGGTTGCCTCTGGAGTGCATTGCATTCTATTGCTATATGAAGGCAATCAAGGTCTCGCCGTTGTCGCTGTCATTACCGTTTCTTGCCTTTACGCCGATCTTTGTGATTCTTACCGGAAGGATTCTTCTCAATGAAACGATCAGTCTCTTCGGAGGCGCAGGCATCGTTCTCATTGTTATCGGTTCGTACTGCCTCAATCTGGGACACATTCGGAAGGGTATCATGGAACCGTTCATGGCAATTTTCAAAGAACCGGGTTCCCGCCTGATGCTTCTTGTGTCATTCATTTACTCCTTCACTGCAACACTCGGAAAACTCGGCATCATTCATTCAAATCCCCAGTTTTTTGGTGTGAGCTACTTTATATTCTTTACCCTGTTGATGTATTCATTCTTTCCCGTCACCCGGGAATCCAGGCCTGCTAATCTCCTGCAAAAGCCTTTGGCCGGATTGGCCCTTGGCGCGATTGTATCCTGTATGATTTTCAGTCATATGCTGGCGATTTCAAAAATACAGGCGGCGTATATGCTTTCACTGAAACGGACAAGCCTGTTATTCGGTGTTCTTTACGGGGCATGGCTTTTCAAGGAAGAGAGAATCGGTGAGCGTTTTGCCGGCGCGGTGATTATGATTATCGGTGTTTTTCTCATCGGGTGGTTTTCATAATGGGAACAACATTATTCCATGGTTTCGAGATCCTTTTTGCCCACCATGAGGCGATGGATCGCCGTAATATTCGTCAGGACGGCAAGAAGAACGATCGTTCCCGACAGTATGCAATCCGGATGTGAGGGGCATAGGATTCCCAAGGGTGTGTTAAGCAAAGATCCTCCGGCAAGGACAATCAATCGTTCGGGCCGCTGCATCAGGCCGACAACTCGAATACTGCCGAGGGATTCCGCACGGGCCTTCACGTAGCTGATCAAAATCGAGCCCATCAAAGCAAGCAAGGTCGCAGAGAATACCCAACTCTCACGGTAATATAAAAGAAGTCCGAAAAAGACGAAAAATTCGGCCATGCGATCCAAGGTCGAGTCGAGAAGCGCACCGAATCGGGACGCTTGTCCTGAACGGCGGGCGATTGCTCCATCCATCGTGTCGAGAATCCCGGATAGGAGAAGCAGCAGCCCCCCCGGAAACATCAGTCCGAATGCATAGCAGAGTGCCGAAAGCATGGAAGTTCCGAGCGATGCAACCGTGACGGTATTAGGAGTGAATCCTCGTGCTACCATCCGATCGACCGTCCCCTCGATGACGGTGTAATAGATGGCAATCAAACGATTTCGTGTTTTATGAAATGATTTCATAGAATAAACATCGATGCTGGTTATAGCTGCTGGTTTGTAAGATCATGCAGTTCCTTTGGAAACTGCATCAGGAAAAAGCCGAATCATATCGATGATGGTCGTTGGCCAGATGTCTCAATGTGTTTCGAGATACGACAATGCCTGCATTGCAAGATATTTTTTCTTTACTTTGGGAGCGTATATAGGATAGGCGCTGTTTGTTTCGAGATCAAATCCGTTTATGTGATCCCGTTTTACCTGCCCCTCTCCGTATATGCTGACCTGCATAATCGTTTCCGTCGAAGGATTCCCTGTTTTATGGATTCCATTATTCAGCGGTAAAACGAAATAGGTGTAGCCTGGTTGAATTGTCATTCGGTCTGTTTCGACCAGTTGGGCATGGCCGTCCTGTGACCCGTCGTCGATCCTTTGGTAGTTGATAACCTCAAGGTGTCCCGAAACGGGACCGATAACACCCCAGGAATTGTGATCATGAATGGGGTCATATGCCCCCGGTTCCCAGATGAACATGCGAAGCGAGAAGAGGTGCTCGGGATGTGTGTACAGGATGTACTCACTGTCGAACATGGTGGCGTATCTCAGGTCGGGGTAGTCGCCCCGATCGATCAGTGTGTGGAGAATCCTGCGAAAAAGCTGTCGGTCCCACAGGAGTTCCGGTAAAAGCTTTCTCATAACATTGATACGTTCCGTGTTGGTTGTCAGCCCGGTGAGAGCTGTTGCAAATCTGTCACTATAAAATATAATTTCAGGTGGTATACGTGAAGATATATTCATGATTTCCCCCCCGAGGATTTCTTCTCTTATCGTCCGAAAAACATCGCCTACAGTCGTATCGGACGGAACGTCTTTCCCGATCAACCGGCTTCCATGGCATCGAATGTGATTCCATGATCGGTGAAGCGGATCAGGGGCATCTCGCAGGGGCGATGAAAGTTCTTTCCGATAGTGGACCAGCGATTTTTCTCTCCCGTAGAGAATCCGGTCTTCACCGACGGGACAGACCTTAATGCAGATGCCGCAGGGATAACAACCCCGCTCAGTCATGGCTCGGGCCCACAGGGCGCAGGCATGACGATCATAGTCTGCGACAATGATATTCCTGTCTCGAAGTTCCCGCTTGCTCATCTTCAGCGCACTGACCGGACAGAATTCCACGCAGGCGCCGCACCGTATGCAGAGATTTTCCGTCGGCCTTCCCGCCGGCAGGTCCGACGCGGTAAACACCGATACAAATCGAACCCGCGGTCCGAATTCCGAAGTGAGAACGGTGTTGTTAATGCCGATATGTCCCAGACCGGCGTAATATGCTGCATGGTTATGGGCGAAAGCAACCCGTGGATTATCGATTAAAACATTAATCTTTGCATAACCATCCCTGCTCACTGGGATTGAAGCGTGACCCCGGCGGTTGAGCCATCTTGATAGATCGAAGGCCAGATCATCGAGAACACGGTTGCAGGTATTGTAAAGATCGCGGTGGTAAACCGAAGGGGTTGTCTCGATGATCGGGAGAGGCATCTGAAGTCCGATGACAATGACCGATCGCGTGAGAGGCCACAGGGATGTCGGACGGTAGACCTCTGAAACCCTTCCGTCATGGTTCCATGCATCGGCGGAAGCGATGCCGATAAGGTCTGCACCGCGATCACGCAAAAATGTGTGGATGTCACGTTTCAGTTTCTGATTCATGGGGAGCGTTCAGTGAAATCAGTTTATTTCCCAACGCTTGTATTTGTTTACGATAGCAAAAACTCAATAGGACGTCTATCGAAATCTGATCGGAATGCTCTGTGAATGGAACAGCAGGCACATTTCTCGTTGCTTGCGGCCATTGTGAACGAACGAATACATATAAACGTTTCCCTAGGCTATCGGAGATGCGCGACTACCTGTTGCGGAGAGATTCGATGTCGCCTGCATTTTCTTTAATGCAGGTCTTCGGGAAAAAGATGAATACGTCTTGTTGAAACATAATTGTGTCGGGATTTTTTACACTTTTAAAATGCCCTGAATATCAAGTAATAACAAATTGTTATTTGGTTTTGGATCGTTCTTGCTTCTAAAAGTGTCGGTTATTTTTACAATTGAAGAAACATGGAAATCGCCTGGTGATTGATCCTCTGCTTTCCTACGGTCTGATAAATCTTCAAATATTAATGGGTTAGATATATTGTTCTGTGTTTTATGGCATCTGGCAAGGTTATTGCTTCAGTATCACTTATAATGGGGCTCGTGTCATTATAAGGCGGCTTTCACGATCACTTTGCAATGGAGCGAGGCTCTTTCCCAT
>CAZCGI010000087.1:1882-7376 GCA_964498145.1 uncultured Syntrophaceae bacterium | reverse complement strand
GTTGTGTTCTTGGCTGTTCCCCATGGCGAGGCCATGGAGGTAGCGCCACTTTTTTTGAATGCCGGTACAAAGGTTATCGACCTCAGTGCAGACTATCGATTGAGGGATATCAGTGTTTACGAATCGTGGTATAAGAAACACACATCGTCTGGCCTGATTGACAGGGCTGTCTATGGCCTTCCCGAATTATACAGGAATGAAATTAAGGAAACAGATATCGTTGCAAATCCCGGGTGCTATCCAACAAGCATCATACTTGGGCTGGCGCCGATATTGAAAGCAGGAGCTATCGAACCGTCTTCCATTATTATTGATTCAAAGTCCGGTGTCAGCGGCGCGGGACGTGAACCTTCAATCGGGTCTCTCTTCTGCGAAGTGAATGAGGGGTTCAAAGCATATAAAATAGGGAACCATCGTCACACCCCCGAAATAGATCAGGAATTAAGCGTGTTGGCCGGATCTGATGTTACTGTGACATTCATTCCCCATTTGATTCCAGCAAATCGCGGTATTCTGAGCACAATCTACGCAACAGTTTCCAAGGATACATCCGTGGGAGAAGTCATTGAAATGTATAAAACATTTTATGGGGATGAGCAATTTGTACGAGTCTATGATGAAGGTATGTTTCCCAACATTTCATCGGTCAAGGGCTCGAATTACTGTGACATCGGGCTTGCCCTTGACGAACGAACGAAAAGGGTGGTAATAGTATCGTCGATCGACAATCTCATAAAAGGTGCTGCCGGTCAGGCAGTGCAGAATATGAATCTCATGTGCGGTTTACCTGAAAATACGGGATTGAATATGGTCCCACTCTTTCCTTAAGCAACGCATCCATACAACCGTCAAGCAAAGATCACAAAAAGGGAGAGGGAGGTTGACATGGCCTTACGCTTCTACAATACGATAACAAACAAAAAAGAAGAATTTATTCCTCTTGAGCAAGGTAAAGTAGGGATTTACGTCTGCGGAATTACCGCCTACGATATGTGTCATATCGGGCATGCCCGCTCAGCAGTCGTTTTCGACGTCATTTTTAAGTACTTCAAGTACCGGGGATACAACATAACATATGTTAAGAACTTTACCGATGTGGATGACAAAATCATCGCAAAGGCAAATGCAGAAGGTTCCGATATTGTAGAAATATCGGAACGATACATAAAAGAACATAACACGGATATGGACAAGTTCGGCATAGCCCGTCCGACGATAACTCCGAAAGCGACGGAAAATATTCAGGGTATGATCCGACTCGTGTCAACGCTGATTGAAAATGGATTAGCATATGTCGTTGACGGTGACGTTTATTATTCAATAGACAAATTTCAGGGATACGGCAAATTATCCGGCAGAAATATTGATGAAATGGTAGCGGGAGCCCGAGTAGACGTAGATGAGAAGAAAAAGAACCCGCTTGATTTTATTCTCTGGAAGTCGGCAAAGGAAGGTGAACCATGGTGGGATAGTCCCTGGGGACGGGGGCGGCCGGGATGGCATATCGAATGTTCCGTCATGAGTCAGCGATTCCTGGGGGAAACCTTCGATATCCATGGCGGAGGGCAAGACCTTATTTTCCCTCATCACGAAAACGAAATCGCCCAGTCTGAGGGAGCGACGGGAAAGACATTCGCGAAATATTGGATTCATAATGGTTTTATCAGGGTGAACCATGAGAAGATGTCCAAATCTCTCGGCAATATTTTTAATATGCGTGAGGCAATGGAACGTTACCATCCCGAAGTCTTGAGGCTGTTCATGTTGCAAAGTCATTATCGGAGTCCCGTTGATTTTTCCGATGAGTCTCTGTCAGAGGCCCGTCTTGGAATGGAGCGGTTCTATGATACCCTGCGAAACATTGAAAAATACATGACCTTGGGCATTGATTTTTCATCCGTATCGCCGAGAAGCCTGTCCGGTACCGATGAGGAGATGTATAAAAAAATCAGTACACTTCCGGAGCGATTCACGGAAGCGATGGATGATGACTTTAACACGGCGAGAGCACTTGGATATATTTTTGATGTGATCAGGGCAATAAATGGTTATTATGCAGACAAGAACTTCAAGCCGACGGCGGAAGCTCTCTTTGTATTGAATGAAGGCAAGACATTGATCAGAGAAGTGGGTAAGGTTCTGGGATTGTTCCTGGAAGATCCGGAAGAATATTTTGAACAGGACAAGAAAAGAGAAGCGGATAAATTAGACTTGGACATTGCTGAGATCGAGAGGCTCATTGAGGATCGCCGGGAAGCACGGGCTGCCAAGGACTGGAAAAAAGCGGATGAAATACGGGATCTTCTTATATCGAAGAAAATTATCCTGAAAGATACGCCTGAAAGAACGACGTGGACAGTCGGGTAAGTCCGATTGATTCTTCAGAGAATATTGACGCTTATAAAAAGGAAAGTTTGGTACTTTCCTTTTTTATTGTTTTACGCGTAGGGAACGGAAGAAAAATCCTACATCTGTTTTCGCAGTTTCCCCCATATTATTCCCAGGTACTCATGAATCGCCGTTTCCGCCTTTTCGATGTTCCCGGCATTAGGGAAGGACGAGTCGGGACCATGGAACTGTGTCTGCTTTACTTGGTGGTTTACCGGAACTGGAATCGGTTTGAGTCCCGCTTTTTTTAACATGGCAAGAGCCCGGGGCATGTGAGATGCCGAGGTGACCAGGGTGAACGGATCATCTTTTACAATGGATTTCAATAATTGGACTTGCTCGATGGTGTCTCGTGACTGCGATTCCAAAATAATCGCACTCTCGGCCACTCCAAGTTCCATGGCCGCCCGTTTCATCATTTTTGCCTCTGAAACGGGATCTAAAACAACGCCGCCCGAAAGAACGAGCTTACTGCCGGGATATTTCAGGTGGAGTGAGACACCCTCGACAAGACGACTCAGGGTGTGTTCGCTGAGTTGGCTCATGAGGGGCAAATTCGCATCCCATGTATGCCCTCCGCCGAGAACCACTATATATTTCAATGGAAACTGATTTTCCAACTTAAGAATTTCATCCGTAACACCCTGATTATATATAGGATGCATACGCTCAAGAGATCCGAGCATATAATTGGGAACCAAGCTGAAGCTGAAAAAAACGAGTATAAAGAGTCCGATGGTTACCAGAATTTTGCCTGTTCGTTGTCGTTTCGTAAACCAGAGGAGGAACAATCCGGCAAGGGCACATAAGAAACACAGTGGTACCGGCATGAACAACTCGGATATGATTTTCTTTGCCATAAACATAGGAAACCTCTCTTTATGTAATGAAACTTATGATGTTACGATGAAACGATGAATTTTGTTGTGAGTTCACGAAGGCTGATGTGGAGATAAAAGCAAAACATATACGTCTAAGCTGTTTGAGTAACGATCACATTCTGCTTCTGATTATTTAAACGAAAATAATCGGTTAGGTCAAGATAAAATCATTACCAGCAAACGAATAATATGTTGACAGCTCTCTGTTGGTTGAATCGCTATTGATGGTGAAAGCTTTGCCATTGTGTAAAGTAATTCCAAAGTATAAGGCGACCCTGTCCGGTAATGCCGGTATATGAACGGGATCGATAGAACATGCGTTACTTTTTTCTATCCGTAAATAAGGTCTTCAGATAGGGGCTGTGTGATCCTTTTTCGAATACCATATTACAGAGAATATTATCCGGAGTGAAAAAAAGAGCCAGTGTGTCATGCTGGGCAAGCCCTCCCCGGGCAGAGAGATCGGCACTTGGTCCACCGAGTTCACCCATAATCGGAATGCCGATCGTGAAAGTGTTTTCTCGATACAGAGTCCTTTCATAGATAATGAGATTCTTACCCGCCAGTTCCATAACCTTGTCGGGAGCCCCAAATCGTGACAGAACGTCTTCCAGTGTTGTTTTTCCGACCAGGAGAGTACTGTCCGGTAAAACCACCGGCGCGCCTTCAACGGATTTAATCATTTGGTATGAAACACATCCGAAGAAAAGAAGTGTCGAAACGGCCAAAGATAGGATTATGATCTTAAAATGGAAATCCGTACGATGCCGTATCTGCATCAATGCTTACCCCGTAGTGCGTTAAGATGTTTTCGTTATCAAAAAAAATAACAAGGTGATCGTACTGCTTTTCATAATTGCCGAAACTGACCAAAACCAGCCAGACACCCGTTCCTTTTGCAACGGAGCGTTTATAGATATACGCATTCCCGTTAGACAATTTGACAACGTGAGTCGGTGCCCCGAACAGGTTCGTTACATCCGCTGCTGTGGTTTGCCCCGGAACAAGCTTATCAATCAAAGCCGGACCGAACGATTGTGCTTCCTTATTTTTTCCGAATACGGCACAGCCACAACAAAGAGCTGTCAATATAATAATGATGAGCCTCAACTGTGATAATTTCACGGTAATTCCCCTTTGTTTACGGAGTTCCATCTTTCGATCACCGGGATTAATCCCGGTGCAGAAATGGACAGTATCCCTGCTGTTTTATTTTGCTGATAATACCATCCGATATGAAAATTGTGAAGCAGGAACCGTATGCCATTGACAGGCCGTTGAAAAAGTCAAGAAATGATGCTTGTTCAAATATGTGATGCACCCGCATATGCTTGCCTTGTGGTGTCCACTGGCATAGAGCGTCGCAGCGATGCAAAATGAGGGTAATCCCGACATTTCGTCACAGATGGACATTTTTCGACTGTCATGAATTTGATGTGGTAGAGGATGTACGGCGTGGATTTTCTCCTTCACATTGCCATATGCGAAGGTGCAGACAGAGGTAAGATCAGTGAGCAAGGGGATTTCCATATTTCAGTCCAGCCCTGCTCACTAGATTGATTTAACATTTATTGCCAACGGTTCTCTTGGTGTTTGCTGAATGTCAAACCATACGCGCTGTCCTTCGCGAAGCGTCTTGAGTTCATCAGCTTGAACGGCGCTTCGGTGAACAAATACTTTCAAACCCTTATCATCTGCTATTATTCCAAATCCCGTTTGATTGTTGAAGAAAATAACTGTTCCCTGCGACATTGGTTATAGCCTCCTTCGGTCGCATCTTGTTTTCTTGTAAAGGCCGTTCCATCGTGTCAAAATTATTTTCTGTGAGACATGTAAATTGTAAGCAGCAAAATCGATCAGGTCACCGCCGGTTTCTAATGTTACTGAATTGCTCTCACATTAGTAGCGCGAATGTCTTTTTTGCTTTTTCTTACATCAAAATTAACACGCTGGCCTTCTCGAAGACGGTAATAATCTTCGCCCTTCATTGCACTGTAATGGACGTAAATGTAACCGCCTTCGTCATTGTCGATAAAGCCGTACCCCTTATCATAGTTGAACCTGATAATTGTTCCTTTTGACACGTTTTCATACTCCTTGGAGAGGTTCTTGCTCTTCCGGATAAAGGGTCCGGTATTGCAACTTATTGAATACACGAAGGCAAATTACCATCTGTATCGTAAAAAGAACATGTACGTCGCTCAAATATAACTTTTAAACTAAGC
>CAZCGI010000087.1:0-1872 GCA_964498145.1 uncultured Syntrophaceae bacterium | reverse complement strand
TTTATAACTTCCAAGAATTATATAGGTAATTATTTGCGTCTGTTCTGCATTAAATTCTACAGTGAATGAGGATTTATCATTTGCATGTCTTGAATTTGTAAAGGAGTCCGACAGTTTTTTATGAAAGATTGATGTGCCTGGGTTCAAGCAGTTGTTTTTATTGGATATGTATTAAAATTCGAGATTGTAAAGAATTCCGACGATAGAGATCTTCCCTATGCGTTTTTTTAACCCGCCAGAGGTGACGTGGTAATACCTGATACATCGTTTTCTAAGGCGGACATTCCGAGGAGTGTCTCCGAGGCGACATTCGGAATGCTTTGATGCTCCAATTGATGATCAGTGATCATCATAATTTGTTGTGAAATAGCATTTTACCCGTGATTTGGTAATATGTTGTAAGAATGACCGTAAATGATGGAATTTAAAAAAGTGACCACCTCAACCCCATGTGTCTGATGCAGTTATAAATGCTGTTCGATTGGCGGGTTCGATCAACAGTGGCGAATGACGATAAAAAAAGGGATTAACATATGTCCTGTTAACCCCCCTCAATATGATTCGTTGACGTTAATTGCCATTCCGTGATTGAAATTACTGTCAACGGCCTCATTATTTATGAAACTTATGATCGCTTACGGTGGTTTTTACCCTTTTACATGCTCTTGATGAGGTGCTTGACCATCTGTTTGAAAACCCCTTCGAGGATGTCAGAAGAAATGAAATAATCGGGGCTTTTCTCGTAGAACGCCTTCGTTATGGCGGTGGCGGCAGCATCGATGTCACCCGTTTTACGATACACATCTTCCATCTCTTTTCTCATCTTCTTGGCTTCTTCGATTGATACATCGATATAGGTATGGGCTTCTTCACCGGTGATGTAGCCGTAATGATCTGCGCAAATGTAGTCAACCTGAAGGGGTTTTAATCGTTCCAGGGTTTCCTGAAACTGCGTGTAATTGGTATTGCCCGACGGGAATGCCGTGTCCTTGTATGGGATGCCGACCGCGTCGGAGGCAAACAGCGCTTTCATCGTCGGTTCATAGGCGGTAATGGAACAATATGAATGGCCCGGTGTTTCCATAATAGACAGTTCTACACCGCCGAGATCGATACGATCCCCCTCGGATACGGTCGTGCCGGTTATGTCATCACGCCAGAGATGATCGTAGGATTTCAATTCCTCGCCTGCTCCCATCCGATCAGCCACAAGCTGGCTGAATTCATTCATTATTTCAATTGCTTTGGGCATGGCAAATATTTTCCACGCCGCTTCTGAAGCACACACATCGATTTCCGGATAGGTTCGTTTAAAATAGGGAACGATGCCTGCATGGTCGAAATGGGAATGAAGGACAAGCAGTTTTTTGATCTTATTCTTGTTGATCCCGAAATCCTTCATCTGCTGAAGCACATCGGGTAGAATGCAACTGAGTCCGCCGTTAATAATGATCGAACTGTCCCGACCCTCAAGAAGATAGACTACTGATTCTTCGCGTCCGAGGCACCAGAGATTGTCGGTAATCTTTCCCGCCTTTCTGATTCTCATAAATGTTACCTCCCCCTTTCTGACCCTTTTCGTTTGGTCAGTATATTTTGTCAAACAGCATGTTCACGTGAGTCGCCTGCGAGTGGTCGGAACATACCAGTTAGGTTCTCATTTATAGTAAATAAGGTGTTTTATATCAAGAATAAATCGGCCCGGATCGCCGGGGCATCGTCATCAGGAGTATTACAGGTCAAACTTAATCATGGAAAATGCCCATCGGCTATGGTAGGGTACCGTATCCTGTCAAGGCGCCCTATCGAACTTTTTGTCTTTACAATAACCACAAAATAAGGAGGGGATATGGAATTGTTAAGAACAATGGA
>CAZCGI010000086.1:5911-7386 GCA_964498145.1 uncultured Syntrophaceae bacterium | reverse complement strand
TCTTTGAAAACAGCTCCGGTACTCGCGGATGTGACAAGTTGTGCATATCGTGCCAGGTATCCTGTCTTAATTGCCGGTTCCTTCGGCTTCAATGCTTTTTTCCTTCTTGTCAATTCTTTCTTGTCAACTTTCAACTCGATTTTTTTCTTCGGAATGTTAATGGAAATAATGTCTCCTTCCTGGATCAAGGCAATGGGGCCTCCCTCCGCCGCTTCAGGAGAAATGTGTCCGATGGCCGCTCCCCTGGTTCCACCGCTGAACCTTCCGTCTGTCAAGAGGCTTACCGATGTGTCGAGACCCATTCCGACGATCGCCGATGTCGGAGAAAGCATTTCTCTCATGCCGGGACCTCCTTTCGGGCCTTCATACCGGATAACAACGACGTCGCCAGGTACGATTCTGCCTCCCAGAATGGCGGCAATGGCGTCGTCTTCGGAATCAAACACCCGTGCCCGCCCCTCATTGACCATCATATCGGGACTTACGGCTGACTGTTTAACCACGGCGCCATCGGGTGCGAGATTGCCCCGCAGGATGGCAATACCTCCTTCGGTGCTGTATGGGTCATCGACCGATCGAATGACGTTTCGATTCTTAACCGTAAAGGGTTTGATATTTTCGCCTACCGTTTTCCCCGTCACCGTCAGGGCATCGAGATATATGGCACCGGCATTGCTGATTTCCTTCATAACACTCTGGATACCTCCTGCCTGGTCGAGATCTTCCAGATGATGGGGACCAGCGGGACTGAGGTAGCAAATATTGGGAGTGTTTTTACTGATTTCGTTGAAGATATTCAGATCAAGCGTAATTTCCGCTTCATGGGCAATGGCGGGAATATGGAGCACTGTGTTCGTGGAACACCCCAGAGCCATGTCAACGGCGATAGCGTTTTTGAATGCATCGAGTGTTGCAATGTCCCTGGGTTTGATATCTTTTTTGACGAGCTGTACAACCTGCATCCCCGCCTTTTTGGCGAGGCGCCGCCGTGCGGCAAAAACTGCCGGAATCGTTCCGTTTCCCGGGAGACCGAGACCGAGGGCTTCGGTGACGCAGTTCATTGAATTCGCCGTGAACATACCGGCACATGATCCGCATCCCGGACAGGCGCAATCTTCCAGTTCCCGCAGTGTTGCCTGTTTCATTTTTTTTGATTTTACCTGTCCCACACCTTCAAAAACGCTGATCAAATCAACGGATTTGTCGTCATGCGTTCCTGCCAGCATGGGGCCGCCACTGACGACCACGGTCGGAATATTCAGGCGAAGCGCTGCCATGAGCATCCCCGGGACAATTTTGTCGCAGTTGGTTATCATCACGAGACCGTCAAAGGGATGAGCCGTTGCCATGATTTCGATGGAGTCGGCAATGAGTTCCCTGCTGGCCAGGGAATACTTCATTCCCGTATGGCCCATGGCGATGCCGTCGCACACGCCGATGGTCGGAAAGGTAATCGGTGTTCCCCCGGCGAGACG
>CAZCGI010000086.1:0-5811 GCA_964498145.1 uncultured Syntrophaceae bacterium | reverse complement strand
TCCATATTCCTCATGTCCGTCAGTTCTTTTTCGAGTTTTTCCCGATAATCGGGGGCGCTGTTTGCATCAAGGACGATTTGAGTTTCTTTGCCAGAGACGACCCGTTGATACAGTTCTTCAAAAACGGGAGTTACGGCATCCCTGAATCTGCCTTTCCAGTCCAGAGCTCCCCGTTGCGCCGTGGTGCTGCAGTTTGCATACATCCAGTCCATGCCGTTTGCTCCGACAAGACCGATGAGACTCTGCGTGAGTTCTTCCACCGTTTCGTTAAAGGCTTCACTCGGACTGTGGCCGTTTTTCCGGAGGGTGTTGTACTGGGCTTCCATGATGCCGGCAAGGGCTCCCATGAGCACTCCCCGTTCTCCCGTTAGGTCGCTGTGCACCTCGTTGGCAAATGTCGTGGGAAAGAGGTATCCGGAACCAACGGAGATACCCAGTGCGGTGGCCCGTTCACGGGCACGCCCCGTATAATCCTGGAAGACGGCCATGCTTGAGTTGATGCCGCTTCCCGCAAGGAAGTTGGCACGAACGGTCCGGCCTGCTCCTTTGGGGGCAATAAGAATGACATCCGCGTTTTCCGGTGGAATGATGCCGGTCTGTTCTTTATAGACGATTGAAAACCCGTGGGAGAAATAAAGAGCGTTTCCTTCTTTCAAATGGGGTTTGACCTTCGGCCACATATCTTTTTGACCGGCATCGGACAGGAGATACGCAATGATTGTTCCCTGTTCGGCAGCCTCTTCCACGGAAAAGAGGGTTTTCCCCGGTACAAAACCGTCTTCGATGACTTTATCCCATGAGGCGCCACTCTGACGCTGTCCGATGATAATATTAATTCCGTTATCCCGCATATTCTGTGCCTGTCCCTGTCCCTGAACGCCGTAGCCGAGCATGGCGACGGTTTCGCCCTTCAGGACCTCACGGGCTTTTTCGAGAGAAAATTCCTCTGCGGTAATAACTTCTTCCAGAACTCCACCAATATTTATTTCTGACATAGCATTACTCCTTTGTTTGTGTGTCTTATGGTGATGGGTGTGTATACGTTTGCATTGTGTCCGGTCCCGGCGGTAGAATTCCGCTTCATATACCGGGAGATCCGTAAGATCGTACTTCTGTCGGGTCTGTTTCCGGTCCTGAACAAAGCTGTTCCGCTACAGTGACACGATTCCCGACCGGCTGAAATCTTCAATACCGAGCGGTTCGAACCGTTTGACCAACGCTTCGATATCCTCTTCGTTTCCCGTTGCCTCAATAATGCAGTACTCGGACTTCTTGGTTACTATCTTACATTCCAGTTCATCAATCGCCTTCATGACCTCAGGTCTGTTCCCGTCGGTAAGTTTCACCTGCATGAGGATCATTTCCCGCTGTCCGTACTTTGACTCGCGAATATGGGAAACGCTCTGAATGTCGACCAGTTTTTTGAGTTGATTCTGAATTTTGGTTACGGTGCTTGTATCGCCGATGGTAACGATCCTGATTTTGGTCACGTTCGGGTCTACGGTTGTATTTGCACTGATGCTTTCGATATTAAACCCTCTGCCGCTGAAGACGCCGGCAATCCGGGCGAGAACGTCCGGTTTATTATTCACAACGAGCTTGATCGTGTGCTTTTTCACTTCCATGATTTCAATGTCCTTTCTCTGCCGTCACGATGTAATATTACCGCCCCAGATCCATGTCACTTATGGGTGATCCCGGTTTTACCATAGGGTAGACGCCTTCTTCCGGTTCAACGTAAATGTCCATAATAACCGGACCTGGAGTATCCAGTCCCTTTTTGAGGGTTGCTTCCATTTCTTCCGGCTTTGTTGCCCGCAATCCCACTGCCCCATAAGCTTCAGCCAGTTTGACGAAATCGGGAATCTGACTGATATTGGTGTGTGAGTATCTTCGTTCGTAAAAGATTTCCTGCCACTGTCTCACCATACCGAGGAATCCGTTGTTGAGGATGCATATCTTCACCGGAATATTGTAAGTTACCGCCGTTGCAAGTTCCTGGATGTTCATCTGGATGCTTCCATCTCCGGCGATATCAATGACCGTTTTGTCGGGAAAGGCAAGTTGTGCCCCGATGGCTGCGGGAAAGCCGTATCCCATCGTGCCGAGACCTCCCGAAGTGAGGAATGTATTCGGATGATTGAATTTGTAAAACTGGGCTGCCCACATCTGATTCTGTCCGACCTCGGTGGCGATAATGGCATCGCCCTTTGTTAATCTATACAGCGTTTCGATGACCTGCTGGGGTTTGATTTTTTCTCCTGCACAATATGACAACGGGGCGTATTCTTTCCATTCATCGATCTGATCAATCCATGCTTTCCGATCTTTCTCGGGAATGGCAAAATGATTCTGCAGAAGCATCTTGTTGAGCTGCTGCAGGGCGGACTTACAGTCGCTGACGACCGGCAGATCGACAAGGACGGTCTTATTGATTGATGCCGCGTCGATGTCTATATGGATTATCTTCGCGTCTTTCGCAAACTCGTCCAGCTTTCCCGTGACGCGGTCATCGAAGCGGGCCCCAATGGTAATCAGGAGATCACAATGGGTTAAGGCCATGTTGGCGTAATACGTGCCGTGCATGCCCGGCATGCCGAGCGAGAGCGGATCGGTTCCGGGAAAGGCACCGATTCCCATCAGGGTATGAGTAACCGGTATCTGAACCTTCTCTACGAATTCCCTCAGTTCCTGTGAAGCCTTTCCGAGGATGACACCGCCTCCCACCATGATAACCGGTTTCTTCGCCTGTTTGATCATCCGGAGGGCTTCATTCAGTGCCGTTACATCGGGAACATAGATCGGATCATGAGACGCCGTTTTGAGCGGTCCCGATTCACGGTATTCCGTTACCGCCTGCGATACATCCTTCGGTATGTCCACCAGGACCGGTCCCGGTCGCCCCGATCGGGCAATGTATAAGGCTTCCTTGATGGTGCGCGCCAGGTCCTCTACCTTTCTGACAATGAAATTGTGTTTGGTGCAGGGGCGTGTTATACCCGTGATATCCGCTTCCTGAAAGGCGTCGGAGCCGAGCAGTGGAGTGGCAACCTGACCGGTAAAAACAACGATGGGAATCGAATCCATGTATGCCGTAGCGATGCCCGTTACCGTGTTGGTGGCTCCCGGTCCGGAAGTGACCAGACAGACGCCGACCTTTCCTGAGGCTCTCGCGTATCCGTCGGCAGCATGGGCCGCTCCCTGTTCATGCCGAACCAGTATATGATTAAATTTCGATTTATAAATTTCGTCAAAAATATCGAGTACCACGCCACCGGGATACCCGAAAATGGTGTCAACGCCTTCATCGGCTAAGGCTCGCAATAAGATTTGAGCTCCTTTTAATTCCACCAATACACCTCCCTCTTCATCGATCATTTCTTTTGTAAATTTTTCAAAAAAAAACCGTTACCCCGGCGGGTAACGGTTTTTAGTTTCATCTATTCGACGTTGGTTACACCATCACCCAGCCTCCCTATGAAAGGAGATAATTATGCTAATTATCACGATAACACTCTGAATGATGGAGAAAATCGGCTTCATACAGTTCCCTATTTTCTTGAGAGTGTTCGACTATTAGCAAGTCCATAGGAGCTTGTCAAGTCAATTATTCAGTTTTTTTGGGGCAACGCAATAATTCCGGTCCGGGCAATTTCCTCAATTCCCAGCGGTCTCAGATAATTAATAATCGTTTCTGTCTTTTCCGTTTCTCCCACACACTCAAGAATACAGTAATTGTCGCTCATATATCGGACGTTACATCCGAACATATCAACTGCTCTCATGATTTCAGCTCTTTTTTCCTTGTCGATACGTATTCCGATGAGCGTCATTTCCCGTTCAACTGATGTTGCCGGCTTGAGTTCCGCTACGTCGATAACATCAACCAGTTTATTGAGTTGCTTTGCTACTTTTTCCGTAAAATGGGAGTTTGCAATACTTGATAATGTTATCCTGGATATTGCGGGATCAGTTGTTTCCGCCACGCACAGGCTTTTGATATTATACCCGAGCCGTCCGAATACTCCGGATACTCGGGATAAAACACCGGGTTTATTATTAACCAGCATTGAAATGATGTGTTCTTCTTCCGCCATCGCTGTATCCTTTCTTTTTGCTTATAATTCAATAATCAGGAGCCGGAAGCATCTGAGAGGGAGGAGTATAGTAATGCATTACTATATATAAAACCATTCCGACTCCTGGATTATACCGTTATTCCATTCGTAACTGTCTCGTATGAAAATTGAATTGCCGTCTCTTAGTCGGATCTCCCGAATATCATTTCCATGTTGGAACGACCCGGCGGTATAATTGGATACACATAATTTTCCGGATCGACCAGAACCTCCAGCAGGAAGGGACCCGTCGATGCGGCCAGTTTATCGATTCCTTCCTCGGGCTTTTCAACGGAAACCCTTTCGGCCTGGAGGCCGAATCCTCTTGCTATTGCCACGATATCGGCGTGGTTGCCCAGTTCACAGGAACTGAGACGGGTATCGTAGAAAAGATCCTGGATCTGGCGAATCATTCCTAAATGACTGTTGTTAAACACGATGATTTTAAGCGGAATGTTGTAATAACTGATCGTTGCCAGTTCCTGAATGTTCATGAAAAACCCGCCGTCGCCGGAGAATGCGATGACATCACGTTCCGGCACGCCGATTTTCGCCCCGATAGCCGCCGGAACGCTGAATCCCATGGTACCCATGCCGCCGCTCGTCAGAAGCGAACGGGGGGTTTTCGGTCGCCAGCTCCGAACGGTCCATATCTGATTGAGACCCACATCGGTTACCGCTGTTGTTCCCTCCGGCATGGCTTCCTGCACCATGCCAATAAATCGTCCCGGTTCACCGCAACCTTTGTAGCAATTTCTCTGCTCCGTCGTTTCCTTTTCTTTTGTAATTCTGGTTAACCATTCGGTTCGATCCGGCGCTTCAACCAGCGGGAGGAGCTTAATCAATGTCTTTCGAATGTCGCCGATCAGCGGGAGATCTGTCTTGATGTTTTTCCCTACCGATGTGGGATCGATATCGATCTGTGCAATAGTTGCGAGAGGTGCGAATTCATCAACATTGGAGGTGCTGCGATCACTGAATCGTGTCCCGATCGCAAGGATAAAATCCGCTTGGTGGACAATACGGTTTGACAGCTCAAATCCATGGGTACCAATGAAACCCAGGTTGTAGCCGTTAGCTTCATGCACCGATCCGACTCCCATCATTGTATTGACGAAGGGAATGCGTCCTTTTTCAATGAGGTCGGTTATTTCACGGCATGCGTTGCTCAGTTTGACCCCGCCACCGATGATGATCACCGGACGTTCAGCCTGATTCAGTGCTCGGGCGATTTTATGCAATTGATCATTCTTATTCCCTGTGCCGTTGTTTACCTTCGGGGCGGCCTGGTATTTTCGTTCTTCTTCGATAGGGCATGATGAAGCGAGAACGTTTCGTGGAAGGTCCACCATGATCTGTCCCGGTCGGCTGCATGTCGTAAGTTTAAATGCTTCCGGTATGGTCGCTTTCATGTCACGGACGTCTCTCACGAGAAAACTGTGCTTAGTGATCGGCAAGGTGATTCCGATGATGTCTGTTTCCTGAAAGGCGTCTGAGCCGAGAAGTGTCGTCGTAACCTGACCGGTCAGGGCAATGATCGGTGTCGAATCCATATATGCTGTTGCAATTCCCGTCACCAGGTTTGTTGCTCCCGGTCCCGACGTGGCAAGACAGACTCCGACCTTTCCCGTTGCCCGTGCATAGCCATCGGCTGCATGGGCGGCCGCCTGTTCATGACGCATGAGATAGTGAC
>CAZCGI010000085.1:0-7394 GCA_964498145.1 uncultured Syntrophaceae bacterium | reverse complement strand
CGCAGCTTGCTGCGAAAAAAGTACCGATTAAAAGTTGTTGATACCCCGCTGCTCTGCGGCGGGGTAGTTCATTACTTACTGGTAGTTGTAAACATGATTGGGAGCTGTCTGTAGTATTTGCATCCTTATTGTTATGGGTGAACAGGTGTTCCGGCATGGTAAATTCTGAGAAGTAAAGGTACAGTGAGGGGGTAAACAGTATGTCGAAAAATGACTATCCCGATATTCGGTATCTTTTCGAGCCGAGATCGATTGCCGTTATCGGCGCTTCACGCGATCCGGAGAAAATTGGATATAAGGTAGTAGAAAACATAATGGCGGGAGGATATGAAGGCCGTATCTATCCGGTTAATCCGATGGGCGGGGAGATAATGGGAATGCCTGCTTATGAGTCGATTGAGGCTGTTGATGGTAATGTAGATCTCGTCGCTATCTCAGTTCCGGCTCACCGGGTGTTTTCAGCAGTGGAAAGCTGTGCAAAAAAGAATGTAAAGTATCTCATGGTTATTACCTCAGGATTTGCCGAGGTTGGCAATATGGCGGAAGAGAAAAAAATCGCTGCATTTGCCAGGGAACACGGAATGCGCATCATGGGACCAAATATGTTTGGTCTGTATTCATCATCTTCCTCGCTGAACGCAACATTCGGGCCCAAGGAAATCAGAGCCGGCGGTGTTGCCATTATCACGCAAAGTGGTGCGCTTGGATTGGCCATGATTGGAAAAACAGCTGTTGAAAATATCGGCTTATCAACAATCTGTTCCGTTGGGAACAAAAGTGATCTCGATGAAGCTGACCTCCTGGAGTATCTTGTACCTCATGATGATACAAAGGTCATCCTTATGTACATCGAAGGAGTCAAGCAGGGTGAGAAATTTGTACGTGCGCTGAAGAAGGCAACACAGATCAAACCGGTTGTGGTTGTCAAGTCGGGACGCTCAAAACGGGGCGCTTCCGCAGCGGCATCGCATACAGGGTCGCTTGCAGGTGCCGATAATGTATTTGATGCGATCATGCGACAGTGTGGAGCATTGAGAGCGGAAACGATAAAAGAGGCATTCGAATGGTGCAGTTTTATGTCGAACAATTTTCTTCCCAGCGGCAAAGAAACGGTTATCATTACCAATGGCGGCGGGATTGGTGTTATGGCAACGGATGCTTCTGAAAAATATGGCGTCTCTTTGTATAGTGATTTGGGAACATTAAAAGACATCTTTTCACCGGCAACACCGGAATTCGGCTCCCTGAAGAATCCCATCGATATTACCGGGCAGGCAGAGTCGATTCATTATGACAGAGCGTTGGACGCGGCGCTGGACTGTGAAGATATCCATGCGGTAGTTGCCCTTTACTGTGAAACCGCGGTGTTCGATGCGGAAAAATTACCCATGATGGTGAAAAATAATTATGAAAAGTACCGGATGAGAAAGAAACCGATTCTCTTTTCTCTCTTTGGAGGGGAAAATACTGAGCGATGTGTCGACGAACTGAGCAAAGAACAGGTGCCGGTCTATGGTGATGTCTATGAGGCGGTTGCCCCTCTTGGTGCTATGTTTGCATATCAACAGTATCTCGAGAATTATACCGAAGTCGTTGATACGGTCAATTTTGATGTAGATGCAGTCAATGCCATTGTTAATAAGGCACGAAGTGAGAAGCGGTATTTCCTGCTGACCCATGAGGCTCAGGAGATTATGAAGATAGCCGGTGTTCCGATCCCGAAAACAGTGATCGCCCGTTCTCTTAATCAGGCAGTGAGTGTCTCCCGTGAAATGGGCTATCCCGTGGTTATGAAGGTTGTTTCAAAGGATATTATTCATAAGAGCGATGCCGGCGGCGTTGCCCTTGATCTCTTGAATGAAAAAGAAGTTATTGATGCATATGAGGCCATCATGCGCAGCTGCAAAGCAAAAGTTCCCAGGGCTCAAATAGAGGGAGTGGAAGTAACGGAGATGGTATCGGCGGGAACGGAAATTATCGCCGGCGCGAAAATCGATCCATCGTTCGGTCCGATCGTCATGGTAGGATTGGGCGGGATCTATGTGGAAGTTATGAAGGACGTGGCATTTCGTGCACATCCCTTGAACAGGAGAGAAGTTCTCTCAATGATAGAACAAATAAGATCATATCCACTGCTGCTCGGCGTAAGGGGAGAAAAAACAAAAGATATGGGAAGCCTTGTTGACATCATCCTCACGCTCGGGTCTATCGTGCAGAAATGCAAAGGGATCAGCGATATCGAGATTAATCCTGTTATGGTATATGAACAGGGTATGGGAGCAAAAGCAGTGGATGTAAGGATATTACTTTCAAAAGATGAGAGAGGTGACACACATGGATAAGTTAATCATAGCGTCAACGCGAAAAAACGCGGGAAAAACAGGCGTGATAATCGGAATGGCAAAAGCAAAGGGAGAAAAGTTCGGATATGTCAAGCCGTTCGGAGATAGACTTTTCTATAGAAAAAAACGCTTGTGGGATTATGATTCCGCTCTCATCGTCAATATATTCAATCTTGACAGAGATCCGGAAGACCTGAGCATTGGCTTTGACCATGCAAAAATAAGATATATGTATGATGATCAGACGATTGGGGAGAGATTGACGGACCTCATGACGAAGTTCGAAGGAGAGGAAAATCTTGTTTTTGTCGAAGGCGGTCAGGGTTTAACCTATGGTGCCTCGGTCAATCTCGACGCTCTATCGTTAGCCCGTTACCTTAAAGGAAAACTGCTTGTTGTTGTGAGTGGAGATGACGAAATAATAATGGATGACCTGTCATTCGTTAAACGATATGTAGATCTTTCACCAGTCGACTTCAGAGGCGTTATATTGAACAAGGTAAAGGATCCCGATGATTTCAGTAACACCTATCTTGAAAGCATTGAAAAGATGGGGATTGATGTACTCGGAATAATTCCGTATAAACGTGAGCTGACCCATATGTCCGTCAGCACTCTTGTAGAGCGAATGTTTGTCAAGGTAATCGCTGGAGAGGGAGGCCTTGGCAATGTAATTCAAAATATCTTTATCGGTGCGATGAGCGGCACGACAGCTCAAATGGATCCCCTCTTCAAACGCGAGAACAAGCTTATCATTACCAGCGGAGATAGAAGTGAGCTGCTTGTGGCTGCGCTGGAAAGCGATACGGCATGCGTGATCCTGACCAACAATATCGTTCCTTCACCGGCTATCATTTCCAAGGCGTCCGAGCTGAAAGTACCATTGCTGCTCATGTCGGATGATACCTATCAGGTTGCACGCCAGATAGATTCGATGGATATTGTAGTTGCGAAGAACGAAACGGATAAAATCGATCTGCTGGAAACTCTGGTAACGGAGAATGTGGACGTGGAAAGAATATGATTCCCCAGGACGTCCGATCGGTTATGGAGCTGTTGAAAGTGCTCGCCGAAACGGAACGGGTCATTGCCGATTTTTATGATGCCTGCGGTCGGATGTGGCCGGAAGAGGGGGCATTCTGGGAACGACTTGTTCAGGATGAGAAAAAGCATGCTGAATGCATGCAGCGTATGTCCACTATCATTTTTCAAAAACAACATCTGTTTGCAATCGGTCGGCAGATCAGCCCGGTTGCAGCGCGAACGTTTATTCGCGGGATTGAGGAAAACAAGGAACGATGCCTTCGGGGAGTCCT
Organism: uncultured Syntrophaceae bacterium; assembly: GCA_964498145.1. Classification (GTDB taxonomy): domain Bacteria; phylum Desulfobacterota; class Syntrophia; order Syntrophales; family UBA6807; genus DSDU01. Next base: position 3,736 of record CAZCGI010000085.1, on the reverse strand, counting down.
GTCGCATAAACAAATGCTGTTCATCGCCCGTGATATCGAGCGATCGATTATCGAAGATAAATTTTATGAAGTTGTCACGACGGATGATCTCGAATATAATACGCTGGCAAAGGCCATAATGGTCGAAACCATCGAGCATAAAACCTTGATAGATGACAAAATAAAGGGAAATGATTCATAACGCCAGTTTCGTGATGTGACATTAACGGGAAAAAGGAGGAAGTCATGAAAGCGAAGAAAGGATATCAATTGCCCGGGTTGTCCTATGGATACAAGGACCTGGAGCCGTTTATTTCAGAAGAACAATTAACCCTTCATCATCAGAAGCACCATCAGGCCTATGTAAACGGTGCGAACGCTATTTTCGAAAAACTTGAAAAGATCCGCTCCGAAGAAAGCGATGGTGACATGAAGGCTCTTCTGAAAGAGCTGTCCTTCAATATTGGTGGTCATGTTCTTCATACGTTGTTTTGGGGAAATCTTGCTCCCGCGGGTACTGGGGGAGGCGAACCGAAGGGAAAACTGGCTGCTGCCATCGACGGGGAATTCGGGAGTTACGAGCGGTTTAAACAAGAATTTACCCAGGCTGCTGTTTCTGTGGAAGGGTCGGGATGGGCTGCCTTGACTTTCTGCAGATTAACCAATAGACCCTTGATTATGCAGGTAGAAAAACACAACACGAATGTTTACCCCATGTTTACCATACTGATGGTCGCTGATGTATGGGAACATGCATATTACCTCGATTATAAGAATCTCCGGGCTAAATTTGTCGATGCCTTCTGGAATATTGTCAACTGGACGGAAGTGGGGAAACGATTCGAGAAACTGTAATCAATCTGTACCCCTGGAAAAATATTTGACTACCAGGTTCCCCATGTTGAATGCCGGTACGAGAAGAAATCAAGGGTAATTTGCGTCTTGATTCAGGTATTTTGTCGGATAGTTCATATCCGGCCTAGCGGATCAGGCTACGAACCCGTGATTCGAGTTCCTTATAGTTAAACAAGGAATTATAGTCAGCCATGGCGGCCAAAGCCTTGGACTGCGTTTTAATACCCTGTTCCTCCAGGATTGCCACAGGGTTAAGTCCACCGATGACAATAGCGCCGAGGCGACCTTCACTGACGGGAATGTCAAACAGCGGCTGGCCTGGCCATCCGACGGCCATGAAGCCTCCGAGACCGACATTTTCAAGCTGTTCTGCAAGTTCGATCACATGGTTGCGGCTTCCGGCAGGAATTTCCCGAAATCCCGCTCCGATCAATCCGTTACCTTTTTCAGTGGCCCCCGTGTAGTCAGTCATACCGCTTTTTATAAATATCTCCAGGGGATCTAATGTTGTCCCTTCGTAGTGGATGAGTTCGACAAATCGAGTGGGTTTTCCATCGTGGATTTCGAAAAGACCACCGAATCTCGAAACAGTCGGTATGCCATGAGAGAGGAGGACTCCGTTCAAGGTGATGGAGCAGACCGTTCCGATGCCGATATAATGCGATGGAATGTTTATGTCGCCAACACGGTCCCCGGGGAAATAAATATTCATAAGGTTCCCCATGGCATACCCGGCAGCAAAGACCCGCTGTATCAGAGGAACGGAACGTTCGAGATCATCCATGTCAATAAAACTTATATTAATGACAACGGTTCCGCTTTTCTTATCGAGATCGAAATTCATGTCATAGGTTTTTTGATCTATCTTGGCTGCTATAAGACCGAGTTTTTCATAAACCCGGGCCTCAGACAGTTCCTTAAGTCCAAGTTCCGTGATCTTTCTTCCTCGCTTGCCGCAGTTTTTCGTTAAACCATTTTTATCCATTTCAAGGAGATAAAATCTGACGGTGCGTTCGCTCGTTTCGTGACCCTGGGCTCTGAGCTGTGAATTAATTATTGAACTGCTTATCGGTTGGTCTGAGTCTCGAAGGATTCGTAAAATAGAAAGCTTCTTTTTTTCTGATTTTTCGTTGACGGCCATTGAAGTATCTCTCACCATCCAAAGTGAAATGCGGCAAATTTGCCGCTACATTTGCCCGATTGGTGCTCCCCTGTCAATTGCACAATGCAAGAGTAAAAATAAAATCCATTATTATTAAGCACATCGGCAGGTCAGAGACACTAACAGAAAAATCTCCTCTTTGCAATGCTAAAGATGTCAGTTGGCAATTATGCCGATACGGTGCTCGCTGCTGCGATGGAATGATGTAAACTATAAATGATGTGCAGTGAGTCGACAGCAAACCCGCAGTTTGCCACCAGGCCCCGTGCCCCTTCTAAGTATTATGTGACGATGGCATGATGCCGTGGTTCCATGTCGTGCGTCAGTAGTCGGATACAATGGTCTATTGATCTGATAACATTGATGATAATATAAGAAACGAGAGCCGCGATTTTTCCCATACGTATTGATGGCAGTGGATAGCCCGGGTTCATGCAGAGAGCTTTCGGATATAATGGAGCTGTAATTGCTGACGAGAAAGTACATGATGGCAGCAATTTTACATTTGACAAGCGACAATTATGATGATAGGGGAATCGGCAAATGGTTGCCGATTGCCATATGGGTGACACGTGAACGATGAATACCGTATTTAATCAAGAAGAAACGGAAAAAAAGATTATTTTCATTTTGAAGATCCTGAGTGCCGCCCAAGGACCGATGGGGTCCCGTTTGATTGCACGGCGATTGCATGACTATGGCGTCGCGCTGAGTGAGCGCACCGTTCGATATCATCTGAAATTGATGGATGAACGGGGACTGACAAAACTCGTCGGCAGGCAGGATGGGCGAATCATTACTGATATGGGTGCTGAAGAAATAGAGAGTGCCCGGGTTCATGATAAGGTGGGATTGACCATATCGCGCATTGAAAGTCTTGCATTCAGGACAACCTTCGATCCGGAAACGAAACAGGGACTCGTCCCGGTGAGTATTTCTTTTTTTCCGAAAAGCCGATTCAGAAAAGCGCTCAGGGCAATGGAAGTTGCCTTTCTGGCCGGTATATCAGTGAGTGAACTGATTGGTATTGCCCAGGAAGGGGAGAAACTCGGTGATGTGGCGGTCCCGAAAGGAAAAATCGGCTTTGCCACCGTATGCAGCATTGCCATTAATGGCGTTCTCCTGAAAAACGGCGTTCCGATGGATTCAAAGTTTGGAGGCATCCTTCAGATTAAGGACAAGCACCCCCTGCGATTTGTTGAGCTTATTTATTATTCCGGATCATCGCTTGACCCTTCTGAGGCATTCATTCGTGCGAAAATGACATCGGTAAAACTGGCAAGTGAATATGGTGAAGGGAAAATTCTGGCGAATTTCAGAGATATTCCCGCTGCAAGCCGTGATCTCGTCGAAAAGCTCGTGGGAAAGCTGAAGGAGGCAGGCATCTGCGGTGTTCTTTCGATCGGTGAGGTGAGCGAACCGGTCGGTCAGGTTACCGTCGACGTCAACAAGGTCGGCATGATTCTCATGGGCGGGATGAATCCGGTAGCGTGTGCAGAAGAAGCAGGCTATGAGGCGGAAAATCATGCCATGTCCACTATGATGGAGTATGGTGAGTTGGTTCGGTATCGTGAAATTATCGAAGGATAATGGCTTTGGTATAAAGCTTAAAATTGAAAAAACAAAAATAAAAAAGGAGTAAGACGTATGCGAGAGTTTATGAACATGTGTGAATCCTGTAATCCCGGTGAGACTGAATTTTTACAGGCGGTAGGAGAGGTTGTCGAATTGGTGAAACCT
>CAZCGI010000084.1:0-7416 GCA_964498145.1 uncultured Syntrophaceae bacterium | reverse complement strand
CGGTTGGTCATCGACGCATGTGGTTCTCATCATATCTCGTGGAAGATTAATTGACCGAATGGTGATGCGGCACGGCAAACTGAGAAATTTGCCTTAGTTCTTTTAAACAATACCATGCACCATGAGACTTAACAGAAATATCAGAGAAGGTTATGCCACCGCTCATTGACCGCCGGGGTCAATGAGATTATTTGGGTTATGCTACGCCCCCTCAAGCGCTATGCGTGGGTGGAGTGTTATCACATTTGATCTGAATCGATATTCCACTGGCTCCAGACCTTCCCCAGAAACCTGAGTTTACATGTTCCTTATGCGTCGATCGATACACCATCTCATTCTCCATATTCACATACCTCGTGCAAATGACATCTCGTTTTCTACTCTCGCTACAAGTCTACCACTTGTTCCCTGTGAGTGCCTCCACCCGGGGGCATCATATACAACGTTGTTTCATGCTATAAGGGTTGCTGAATCAATAGCCCATGTTCGAGGAGCTTGTTCATGACCAGACGGTTCGGAACCTGCCCTTCCCTTCTATGAATTGCATCGGGAGTCCCCGAGAAGCTCTGAGAGCCGGACTGTCAGTAAATAAATCAATGGGCGATCTGTTGACTTCCGCAAGAATATTATTTCCGTTAGGTCCTGGTTACCATTTACCCAATTTATTTTTATGCCGGAGGCAAACAAAAAATGAAAGAAAACGGAATTAGATCATTACGATATCATCTCTCAGAGGTCAAAGCGGGACGGAGGCGATTTGAAAACGCATTTCAGTCAGCTGCCAGAATGATCCTCGAAGACAAAAACGACATCGCCAAAGTTGTCGTCAACGGAAAGAGTACCTATGATTTCATGATCTTCCGTAACGGAGGGAAGCATATTGTGGGTATGTATGACGAGATTAACAGCTTCGTTTCATATGTCAAAGATGCTGCCGAAGGCGGATCATCACGGGAAATGGCATTTGTCCTCGTCGGAGAACCAGGGAACGGCAAGACATTTTTTGTCGATTCTTTTTGTGCTCTGTACAGGAATTTCATCGCCAGGGAGGAAAACAGACGCTATACATTCACGTTTAAAAATCTCGACAAACTGGAAACCTACGGAAGAATAAACCACATCCCGTCTCAGACGTTCGAGGACCCGATGATCCTTGCCATGAATCTTTTCCAAACAAAGGATGAAAGTAAAGCATTCCTCGCGGCTGAAGCAGGCTTCACAGACCGGGAAATCGAAGTCCTGTATGGGAACTACCGGCCGCTGGGAGCCTGTACGGATTATATTCTCAATGATATCAGAAATCATACCGACGGTTCGATCGACGATATGCTTGATTTTTGTGAGATCACGCCCATACCGCTCAGCGAAAGCCTCGGGACACTCACCGGAAAATACTCCGCAAAGGATAAGATCACCTCATCGGCGGTTGATCTTCTCGGCGAGGAATCGATTCAGCGGCTCCTCCATATTTCGGATCCCAACAATCCCTATCGCTTCGACCTTCGACGAGGTGCTCTTGCCCGTGTGGCCGGCGGCGGTATCCACTTCAGCGACGAAATATTCAAAAACAAGAAAGACCTGGTCCAGATATACCTGGGGGTTATCCAAAACCGCAATATCGAAATAGACGGATTCAGATGGCCCATCGATACGCTTATTATCGCAACAAGCAATAACTCGGAATTTAATCGATTTTTGGCGGAGAAGGAAGAAGCACCCATCGTCGACCGGTGCAGGATCTGTTATGTCGCCCACAATACTGACTATAAGCTCCAGGAAACATTGACTTCGTATGCCGTTGGCACTGAGGCAAAAACAACACTGATGAAGGAACTCCTCCACCAGGATCCTAATCTGAATTACGCCACATCAGCCGCAGTTGTTCTCTCACGGCTCCCCCGATCGGAAAAACTGACACCGATCGAAACGATGAAACTTGCGTCGGGGGAAATCGCCGGTGACAAGAGCATTAAAACGCTGGCGGAAGTCATCGATTACTTCAATCATGAACCGGACATTACGAAACGTTTCGGTCAGAAGGGTCTGGGACAGCGTGATCTCGGACGGGCCATGCAGCTTCTGATGGAGACATCGGAAACCAATGAAGGAAAATGCATGTTCGCCGAGGACGTCTTCAAGGCCCTCGAACGGGTTATCCTTGATTACGTGACCGATGCCAACGACAGAAAAAAATACTTCGAAGACCTCAAAATCGCCCGGGGACTCTACCGTGAGCGGATCATGACCGAAATGTTCAATGCGTACATGGATGAACCCCATGCAATCCGCAAGGACGTCATCAATTATGTCAATATGATCATCGGCATTGATGCCGAGAATCTCGGACCTGATAGAATGTGGAAATACAGGGATCCCCAGACAGGAGAGCTCAAGGCCCTGAAGATCGACGAAAAGTATGTCCAGAACGTCGAGGGACGGCTCGGTTTGAAAACGAAGGAACAACGGGAAACGTTCAGGACATCAATCCGAAAGATATACGGACAGAAAATCGCCACTGATGCATCTTATGATTTCATGGATAACCTCGAACTGGTTAAGGCCGTTACCGATGTGCGGCTGAAATCGGATATCGCTGGCGCAGGCAGCCTTATTGGAGCACTTGCGAACCGGACAAACGAGGAAAACCAGAAGCTGTACGACCGCATGATCGACACTATGCTCAACAAACTGGGATATTGCAAGACATGTGCTGAAAAGACCATTGAATACTTCTGCACCCAGGTAGATGAAAACTGAAACCTCAGGTGGAGACAACCCGATGAATAAACGGAAGACAGAACATGATAATCGGGAGGAATCGGGGCTCAATGGAGAGCACCTGATTATACAACCGGAAAAGCCAACCCCTTTGGCAAAACACTTTCATTCGAACCTGTACGAACTGAACGATCACCTCACTCTTAACCTGCTGCCGTTCCCGATGACAAACTATGTGGCCCGATTAGGTTCCATCGATGAGTTGCTCGAGCGGGACAAACAGCGGGAGAAGGACGGTTTCCCGAAGAAAATTAACGTAGGTAAACTGGTTAAACCCGGCAAGGGAGGAAAGGATAAGATTGTCCTGGTTCCCACCACGGTTGAAGAAAAGTTCATCCACGACAAAAAGATATACGAAACAGGTCCCGGTGAAGGACATGATAATACCTCAGGCGGAAGTGGCGAAGGAGAAGAAGGCGAGATCATCGGAGAAGAACCTGTTCACGCAACGGGCAGAGATCAGCCTGACGGAGCCGGCCAGGGCGAGGGAGGCCAGCACGAAATAGAATCGAATGCCTATGATCTGGGAAGAATCCTGACCGAAAAATTTGAACTCCCCAATCTTCAGAATAAAGGAAAAAAGAGGTCGCTCACCCGCTACACCTACGATCTCACGGACAGGCATAAAGGAACGGGACAGTTTCTTGACAAAAAGGCTACATTGAGAAAAATCATTGAAACAAACATGCACCTTGGCAACATGAGCAATATCGATGATATTGACCCGTCCACTTTTCTCGTGTCACCCAATGACAAGATTTACCGCATCATGTCCAAGGAAAAGGATTACGAATCACAGGCAGTTGTATTCTTTCTCCGTGATTATTCCGGTTCCATGAGCGGCGATCCCACCGATCTGATCGTCAGTCAGCATGTCATGATTTACAGCTGGCTTCTGTTCCAGTATGACCGACAGATCGAAACCCGGTTTATTCTCCACGATTCTACAGCGAAAGAGGTCACAGATTTCTACACCTATTACAACTCGTCGGTGGCCGGCGGAACAAAAGTGCAGTCCGCCTACAAGCTGGTCAACGATATTGTTGAAAGAGAGAGTCTTGCCGAGGATTACAACGTTTATGTTTTTCACGGAACGGATGGCGACGACTGGGATAAAGACGGGAAAACCACCATTCCTGAACTGCAGCAAATGTTGTCATATGCCAGCAGAGTCGGAATCACCGTGGCAGAACCGGCCAATCGTCCCGGCACAACAATCCTCGAATCATTTATACGTAAATCGAATATGCTAGAGGAAAACAGGGATAAAATTCGTCTCGATGCGGTGAAGGACGATGCAGGAGAAGACCGTATCATCGAGGGAATAAAAAGGCTCATATCATAACCGATGTGATAGATCTCAAGGTAATCATATGGAACTGATTAATCAACACACAAAGAAAATCATGGAAGGCTGCAAGGAACGGGCACGTGATGCCGGTCTGCGTTTTCAGGATGAAACGCTTGAATACATTGTAACCAACAAAGACCTTCTTGAACTCAGTCCGAAGAACATGATTCCAACACTTTACGATTACTGGGTCCATGACGTTGAAGTCCTTCAGGAAAAAGGACGATACGAAATATACCCCTCTAATCCGTACGAGACGGTCATCAACACCCGTCCTGCCATTTCATTTTACAACGACAACAATCCGGACTGGCTCAATGTCATGATATTTTATCATGTCCTGGCCCATATCGATTTCTTTCAGAACAATCATCTCTTCCGGCATACCCGGGACGAAGATTTCGCCGGTCAAGCCCTGTCCGATAAACGCCTCATTGCTATGCTTCGTTCGGAAAAAGGGCGGTGGGTTGATTATGTCATAGAATTCACGCGGGGCATCGACAATCTTGTCAATATCTTCGGAGAACTTTCCTCGTTTTACCGGCCGGCAAAACTGACAAGTTCAAAAAAAACGGATTATTACTTTGACGTTTTTCTCCAGAGTATTGAGAAGGTTACGACTCGTCAGTATCTCGAAGAAATCGACCGCTATAACTCTATTCTCAAGAATAACGATGAAATGGCTGAGTCAATCTTTTTCTCGACCGTGACGGGCAAACATCCTGAATTCGAAACGCTCTATTCACGGCACAAAGAAAAAGAGGCGGCAGCCCCAAAGGATATCATTCAATATCTGATAGAGAATTCAAGTTTTCTGAAAAAAAATGGAAACCAGTGGATGACATCCATTATGGAAATTGTAAGAAATACATCCCTTTATTTTCAACCACAGGTCCGGACAAAGATTCTCAACGAGGGATGGGCCAGCTACTGGCATGAAAAGCTGTTTATGGGTGACGATCGGATCAAGGGAAGTGAGATTCCTTTTGCACGGGTCAATGCTCTGGTAACAGCGTTACCCCGGGCTGGACTGAATCCCTATGCCCTTGGCATGCGGTTGTTCACCTATGCTGAGGAGCTGGCTGATAAGGGAAAACTATCCTACGATTTTCAAAAGATAAGAGAGATCGATGAACGAAAGAAGTTTGACCGTCATACCGGAACCGGACAGGACTTTATTTTCAGCATACGTGAAAACTTCAGCGATTTTATGTTTATCAACACCTTCGTCGATCAGGCGTTCGTCGATACTCACAAACTTTTTGTCGTTGGCAAGCGATTGAATGAGAGTCGGGGAACCTGGGAATATTATGTGAAGAGCAGAAATGCCGATGAATATAAGGCAATGATTCTCGATGCCTTGTATCATCCACCCCATATAGAAGTTGACGAATCGAAAATGAATGGAGACGGGAGGCTGTACCTCAATCACTTTTTCGAAGGCAAACAACTCGTCCGGGATTACATCGCCAACACGATGCTTGGCATCGAGTATTTGTGGGGTGCTCCCGTTCATCTGGAAACAACCGAACTGACACAATCAATGGAAAGTTGCAGTTCGATGGACTTTATGGCGGGGCTGTATTCCTTCGAACCGGAAACGACCTATAAAACAAACTATAAGATGACCCGGGTACTCTACACAATGGAGAATAAAATGCTTGCGAGAAAAATCCTCTAAACAGGAAAGATTCTATGCAATCCTTAACGAACACACTCGAAAAATTATTCAGAAAAATAGGTGAAAGCGAGCATATACCACCAATTACACTCAAGGAATTCCTCGACCTGGCAGCCGATCGCCCGCACCTCACTTTTCGCAATATTTTTGAAGTTTTTCACGACTTGATAACAACATCTGTAGGTGGCGGTGTCGAAGAGTATCCCGATGACCCGGATTTCAGAGACTTGGTCTACTACGATTGTTCCAAACTCTTCGTCGACGGAATGACCCGCCCTTTTTTTGCAGACAGGATTTTTGCCAACCGTCTCATCAATAACTTCGCTTCACATGCAAGTGGAGCACAGCAAAACAGAATCTACATCTTCCAGGGACCTCACGGAAGCGGAAAAAGTACGTTTCTGAACAACCTGCTGATGAAATTCGAACACTATACCCGAACAGTGGACGGCTCTATTTATGAAATCGTCTGGCGGCTCGACAAGAGAGAACTTGCTACCCTGTCTGAAGAAGAATTATATCCTGCAATCCAGCACATGCATCACCCCGGATTGTTCCCGTCGGAGACCGACGATGCTTCCTATCCCGTAACACAAAATAAGCAATATCTCGAAATTCCATGCCCCAGTCACGATCACCCCATTCTGATTATTCCGAAAAATTATCGGAAAGAACTCCTCGATGATCTCATCTCCGACAGGCAATTCAAGCAACAACTGTTTACGGAAAAACAGTATGAATGGATATTTCGCGACAACCCCTGCACCATCTGCATGTCGCTCAGCAAGGCTCTCATGGACACATTCGGCTCGCCTGAAAAACTCTTCGATATGGTCTATGCCAGGAAATATGAATTCAACAGGCGGCTCGGTGAAGGCATCAGCATTTTCAATCCCGGCGACAGATTAATGAAAACAAACGTCATGACCAACCACCTCCTTCAACATCAGCTCAACTATCTTCTGCAGGACAGCAACCGGGTTAAGTACATTTTCTCGAAATATGCAAAAACAAATAACGGCATTTACGCCATCATGGATGTAAAAGGATACAACAAAGCCCGGTTTAAAAATCTTCACGGCATCATCAGTGAGGGGATTCACAAGGTTGAAGATATTGAAGAAAACGTTAATTCTCTGTTTCTCGTCCTCATGAATCCCGATGATCAAATCGAAATTGCCGACGACCAGTCCTTTCTTGACCGCATCACCTATATCAGAATCCCCTACGTTCTCGATTATACGACCGAGGTAAAAATCTACCGAAGTATTTTCGGAGATCATATTGAAGAAAGTTTTCTGCCGGGTGTCCTCAGCAAATTTGCGCAGGTTATTATTACAACAAGGCTTAATTTCCGTTCAGAAGGCATACAAACATGGCTTCAATCAGCCGAAAAGTATGACCACTATGTCGATGCCGGTTTTTTACTCCTGAAAATGGATATCTACCGGGGACACCTCCCCTCATGGCTGTCTGAAGAGGACAGGAAATCATTCAGCGCCCACGTGAAAAAGCAGATTATCGCCGAGTCGGAATCTGAGGGAAACGGCGGTCTCTCGGGAAGAGATTCGATAAACCTTTTCAGTGAATTTTATTCTACGTTTGC
>CAZCGI010000083.1:0-7464 GCA_964498145.1 uncultured Syntrophaceae bacterium | reverse complement strand
TCAAATCGACTAACGGTGATACGCACCTGGGAGGAGAGGATTTCGATCAGAAGTTGATAGACTACATCGCCGATGAATTTAAAAAAGATCAGGGGATCGATTTAAGAAGCGACAAAATGGCCCTTCAGCGAATCAAGGAAGCGGCTGAAAAGGCGAAGATGGAACTTTCCACCTCCATGGAAACGGATATCAATCTGCCCTTCATAACCGCTGATGCATCAGGCCCGAAACATATGAATATGAAACTGACGAGGGCAAAACTTGAAATGCTCGTGGAATCTCTTATCGACAGACTGGTGCAACCCTGCAAGACAGCTATGAAGGATGCGGGACTGGCTGCCAATGATATCGATGAGGTGATTCTGGTTGGTGGAATGACCCGAATGCCTCGCGTACAGCAGAAGGTGAAGGAAATTTTCGGAAAGGAACCCCATCGAGGTGTTAATCCCGATGAGGTGGTTGCTGTCGGTGCAGCTATCCAGGCAGGTGTATTGGCCGGTGATGTTAAAGATGTTCTTCTCCTTGACGTTACACCCCTTTCACTGGGGATCGAAACGTTGGGCGGCGTTATGACGAAACTCATCGAAAAGAACACAACCATACCGACAAAGAAAAGTCAGATATTTTCGACAGCTGCCGACAATCAGCCTGCGGTGAGCATCCACGTGCTCCAGGGGGAACGCCCGATGGCTCAAGATAACAGGACACTGGGTCGATTTGAACTGGTAGGCATTCCGCCGGCACCGAGAGGAGTGCCCCAGGTTGAAGTAGGGTTTGATATTGATGCGAACGGTATTGTTCATGTGTCTGCCAAGGATCTGGGAACAGGGAAGGAACAGAGTATCAAAATTACGTCGTCGAGCGGACTGTCGGAAGACGAAATTAACCGACTGGTCAAAGAGGCAGAATCCCATGCCGACGAAGACAAAAAGAAGCGCGATCTGATCGAGGCTCGCAACCAGGCTGATTCTCTTATTTACAGTGTCGAGAAAAATATGAAGGAAATGGCGGACAAAATCGATGCCGGCGATAAGTCACGAATAGAAGACGCCATTCAAAAGTTGAAAAAGGCGCTGGAAGGAGACGATCTCAGTGCCATACAGGCTGCCCAGGAAGAATTAACCCAGGCTTCCCATAAACTGGCGGAAGCCATGTATGCCAAAGCAGCTTCACAACAGGAGGCTCCGGGAGCAGACGCCTCTGCGGGAGCACAAGCCCAGACGGGCGGGGCGGGATCAGACGACGATGTTGTTGATGCCGACTTCGAAGAGGTGAAATAGGACCGAATCTGAAAATTATAAACATGCGGGATGGAACCGCTGACTGATACTGTACAATGCCTGGGAATTATACTCGTTGATTTCCAGGCATTTTTGTGTAAGTTTAGGGCAATCGAATATCGTAGAGAGGAACGTGACGCCGGTCTTGGTCAATAGAAGAAAAAACGATGTCCTGATTTCCATACTGATCATTGCTCTCATGGGATTCTACCCGGTGCAGTGCATTTCTTCACAACGAGCGCAAATGCCGTCTCTTGCGGGAGGAAAACACCATACGACTGACGGCTGTTCCGTGGTTATCTTGGGTGACCGTGATTATTTCCCTGCATTGATTCGTGTCATCGACGGTGCTCAACGGGAAATTATCATGTCATTTTTCTATTTTAAAACAAATGGATACAAAGAAAACTTCCCCGACAAAGTGCTTGATGGTCTTATACGAGCGTCAAAGCGGGGCGTATCGGTGCGCATTCTCCTGGAAAGAGGAAAGGATTCTGCCTCGGCGGTCGACAAACATAATAGAGAAACGGCGGCTCGATTGCAGAGGAACGGGATAACTGTTGCTTTCGATTCTCCCCGTGTTACTACTCATACGAAGGTTATCGTGATCGATGGGCACTCTGTCCTGTTGGGAAGTCACAATCTCACCGCATCCGCCTTGAAGTATCATCATGAGATCTCCGTTTTAATCGAATCACCAGCGTTGGCACAGAAAATGATACGATATATAGATTCATTATTCCCCTGATTTGGTATATGCAATTGATTCGATAGGAAACTCGGGAAAGGCATGGGAAGTATGATGATACGAGGAAAAAGATTTCTATGGATTGCAGTTCTGGCGCTGATCTTCGTAACGGCGAACTGCGCCGGGATACGGACCTTGATCCCGGAAAAGCCTCTCCTTCGTCTTGACGAGGTACCACGGGAGGTTCAAGGTATCTATTCTGATGCGGAACAATCATTCGAAAACCGTGAACTTGAGATTGCCCTTGAACAGTATAGACAGATCGTTCGTCGTATTTCTCATGGGCCCGTGGTGATCTGGTCACATATCCGAATGGGAGAAATTTATGCGTTGAAAGGTGATTATGAAAGTGCTGTCAAGGAGTTACGCTCCGTAACACAACGTTTCGATGACGATCCTTTCTATGCGGAAGCACAATATCATCTTGCTCGTTCGTATTCCGCCCTCGGTCAGTACACCCTGTCAAAAAAAATTGCCGAAGACCTTTTATATCAAAAACTTTTATCGAGTCGTCGCATTGACCTTCTGACGCTCTTGGGAGATATCCTGCTAACGGAAAACAGGCCGTACGATGCATTTCTCAGATACATGGAGGCTCTGAAAGAGAAACCCGATAAGGCGATGGCCGAGCAAATCAAGTCCAGTGTTGAAGATATTGTTGCACGTCGATTATCCCTTGAAGAACAAAGTGCTGCGCGGGAGATATATGGAAGCGGCTATCCGGCCGGTTACATTCTTTATGCATTGGTACAATCGTATTACACGACGGGAGATCTGGTGAACGCCAGAAAATATCTCAACGAGTATATGGACCGTTTTGAGGACCACCCGAACTATGAAGATGCCCGAGCACTGCAACAGCGGTTTACGGAAATGGAGGTGGTGGATCGATATGCTCTCGGTTGTGTCCTGCCTCTGAGCGGTAAGTTTGCCCGTTACGGAAACATGGCGCTTGATTCGGTCATTCTTGCTGCCGGTGTGTTCGATCCGCTGAATGGGACGCCTGTCAGAATAATCGTGGAAGACTCACGGAGTGATCCCGAGGCGGCGCGAGAATCGGTCATTACATTATTTTCTGATCATAAAGTTATGGGAATCGTCGGACCCATGGGAAGTACGGTGGCAGCAGCTGCGGCCGAGGAAGCTCAAAAATTAGGGATCCCGATCATGACGATGACGCAACAGAATGAGATTACCGCAATCGGCGACTATGTTTTTCGCAATTTGTTGACGGCCCAAATGCAGATTAAAACGCTGGTTCGGTATGCCGTTGAAAATCTCGGCATGAAAAGCTTCGCCATCCTCTATCCGGAGGATAATTATGGGATAAAAATGATGAATCTCTTTTGGAACGAGGTGATCACGGCAGGGGGAGAGATACGGGGTGCCGAGGGATACGATAAGAAAAAGACCGACTTCAGCGATGAAATTAAATTATTAACAGGTCTTGCGTCCAGCGATCAAGAGGAACGGGAGGAAGAACCGCAGCCCCTCATCGATTTTGACGCCTTGTTTATACCCGATTCATATGCCCGGGTATCGATGATAGCACCCCAGTTGGCGTTCTATAATGTCAGCGGCATTCAACTGCTGGGAACAAATGCACTGAATTCTCCCGATCTGATGAAAGGAGAAAACGAGTACCTTGACGGAGCCATCTTTGTCGACGGTTTTTTCCTGAACAGTTATTATCCCGCGGTGAGGAATTTTATCGATGAATTTTACGTTGCTTACAGCAGAGAGCCGACTGATATGGAGGCCTTGGTATATGATGCCACCCGAATTATGGTAACCGCACTGACGAATCCTCACGTTGAGGTCCGAAATGATCTCAAAGATGCACTCGGACAAATGAAAAATTATTCCGGCGTGACGGGGATGACATCGTTTATTGACGGAAGAGATGCGGAAAAGTCTCTTTCCGTTCTCATGATACGGAATAATGAAATCATACAGATCAAATAGAGAAGAGACGGCAGAGGAAACGAGGGATCGGGTTTCTCTTTGACCAATTACGATGCACCAGGCATGGCGATTTAAAGGTATTGTTTTATCAAGATACCGAAAGAACAAAGGAATTTGAATTCAACAGCCAGCGCATTCCCCGCAACTTTTTGAGGGGAGATTCAATTCGAAATGATGCCAGTCGGTTGCTGAAAACCGGGAACAAATAATGCACTTTCTTCTGACAAATGATGATGGCATTCATGCACGGGGATTACGGGCATTGCACGCCGCTCTGTCGGAAGTTGCCGAATGCATTGTTGTGGCGCCCGAACGGGAACAGAGTGCCGTCGGTCATGCAATCACGCTTACCCGTCCATTGATGGTACGGCAGGTGCGAGAGAATGATGCTTTTTCAGGATTTGCCGTCACCGGCACACCTGCCGACTGTGTGAAAATCGGCATCAAGGAGCTTGCTCCCGGTCCCGTCGACTTGGTTGTTTCCGGTATTAATCTGGGCCCGAATGTGGGAATCGATGTAATTTATTCGGGAACGGTTTCTGCAGCGACGGAAGCGGCCATCCTCGGTGTGCCGTCCCTTGCCATATCGTTGGACACTCGAAAACACGATGCTGATTTTTCATTTGCTGCGCGATTTGCTAAGGATATTGCAGCGTTTGTGATCAGCAACAGGGATTTTCTTACGGGTATTCCCTTGAATGTCAATATACCGGCATTGCCCGAGGATGCAATCAACGGTGTTGCCGTGACGAAACAAGGTCGGGCACAGTTGGCGGAAACTTTCGAAAAACGGGAGGATCCGAGACGGAATATCTATTACTGGCTGGCTGGTGAGACGTTTATCCCTGATAAAAGCGAAACTGTTGATTCCGACACCTATGCCCTGAAAAACGGCATGGTTACAATTACGCCCATTCACTACGACTTAACCAAGTATGATGTTTTGTCCACGTTAAGAGAATCGGTGCAGAAACTGTTCAGCGGATCATAAGAACGGGTATTGTTGTATTCCGGATCACATACGACGTGGTGCTTCCCAGAATCAATTCCCTGAATCTGCTTCGTCCGTAAGCACCCATGACAAGGAGATCGACGGGACCTTCAGTCGTATGTCTCAGTATTTCCTCTTCATCCTTCCCCTGTCTCATTGTCGTAGCAGCGTCCAGATTATAAGATGAGAGAAGCGAATCGATTCGTGTTTGCATATCGGCAGCATGATCGTTGTCTTTCACGACGGACACAATCGACAGTGGCCAGTTCGTTTCACTGGATAGTGCGGCGGCATAGTGAAAAGCATTGTCTGATACTGGACTGCCGTCGTATGCCAATCCGAGCCGGCTAATTTCGCGGAACCGGAAGGGGGTTATTAGAACGGGTTTCCCAGACTTGCGAACGACTGCTTCCGATGTTGATCCAAGAAGTCCGCCCCCCGTCAAAGGAAAGTGTTCTCCCCGCTGGGCAAGAATGATCCAGTCGGCTTCTTTCCCGACCTCGAGGATTGTTTCATCGACGAGACCCGTTACTTTCCGTAAATCGGGATAGATACCAGCCTGTTCGCACTGCTTCCGGAATTCTTCGAGAATAGACGCTCCCCGTTCTTCGAGTCCCGATTCGATGAAAGGGATGAAATCCTGGTAGGGTGACAGGTCGAATAATCCCGGCATGGTATGAAGGAGCGGTCCCCGGGTGATTTTGATGTCTACGACATAAAGGCCGATAATATGTGCCTTCAGAATCTTTGCCAGATAGATTCCGTACGAAAGTGCTGTTGCACTGTAGTCGGATCCGTCGGTGGAAATGAGTATACGGGTGACCATGCTCACCTCTCTGTGTTTTTTTGCGGGTTTTCCGTGTGCAACTTCTTATGTATTGAGAACGATGTTAAGAATACTCGGTGGCACTATACGACGTTTTGTGCCATTGATTCTTCCACTCCCATCGGGATCAGGCACATAAAACGAAAGACGTCATTGCCGGTGTTTGTTAAGCGGTGTTTTTCATCAGGGGGAATGAAGATCGTATCTCCTTCACCGATGGATATTTGCTCTCCGTCGTCATTCGTTGCTACGGCATTTCCTTTCAGGACGAAGATTTCGTGTTCCCATGAGTGAATGTGAAAAGGACTTGATTTTCCGGGATCGAGATCAAATATCCTCATGATGAATGTTGGTGCCCCTTCGTTTTCACCGATAACGACTCTCTTTTTAACACCCTCCATCAGTTCGACGGCTTCAATATCTTGATAGTGACGAACAATCATAATAAGACTCCCTTCATGTAATAACTGGAAAATTATCTTATTTTGGGA
Source organism: uncultured Syntrophaceae bacterium (assembly GCA_964498145.1). Classification (GTDB taxonomy): domain Bacteria; phylum Desulfobacterota; class Syntrophia; order Syntrophales; family UBA6807; genus DSDU01. Next base: position 1,163 of record CAZCGI010000083.1, on the reverse strand, counting down.
TGCAAGTCGAGAAAAAATCGAACAGCGGGATGTCGTTCTTCATTCGGTTATCAGGATTCGTTTACTGTACTCTGTACCCGACACGTTATTCCTCGTGCTGATGCCTATATGCATGCCCCGATAATTATTCGGGGGTAACGATTGATCACCGTTACCCCCCGAAAATTGTGACAGAAAAGTGGTACTATCTATTGTTTGGTCATTATTCGGCACGCAATTCCCTTTAGATTTGGAGTACCGTATTCTTTTCCGAGTTTCTTCGATGACGTGAGCATGTTGAGATTTGATCGGTCCCAGTCATATTGATTCTGCGGATTTCCTTCCGGGTACCACCATCCGTGCGAAGCATTGATGACCCTGGGATCGATACTGTCGGTGATGTGGGCCACCTGAGTAATCTTTCCGGTTTTGGTCTCGATAACGATCTCTTCACCGTCGGTGATTCCATGGCGTGCTGCTGTTTCCGGATGAATTTCGACCTTCGGTTCGGGCCGCAGTTTTCTCAGTTTATCCAACCACCGGTATGATGAATGGAGATAATAGCGGCTCTTCGCGCTGGTCAGCACAAGAGGAAACTCAGAATCATTCTCTTCAGGAAGCGCTGTATACTCTGGGAGTGGCTTTAGTTTGAATTTCTCCGCCGTACTCAGCGTCAGTTCCACTTTCCCGGTGGGTGTTCCGAATCCCTTCTCTTCGTAAAGTTTGAATCGATCCGGTCCTTTCAGATATCCTTTCTCTACAAATTCACTGTAGGTCAATCCGGCTGGTTTAACCACGTCCTCGAGGAATTGTTCATAATCGTTATGCCACAAGTCGGGATCGCTGACCCGCTTGCCCAGTTCGTTCATGATTTTCATGTCAGGCCAGCATTCTTCCGGCGGATCCACAATCTTGGGACGTGCCACGATAAAGCCGTGGCCTATACCGTAATGACCGATATCATTCATTTCGAATTGAGATGCAACTGGAAGGACGATATCCGCCATAGCAGCCGTTGGGGTCATGAAGAGATCTGCCACGGCGATGAAATCCAGTTTCATAAACGCTTCATACGTCTGTCGACTGTCCGCATAGGATAACATGCCATTGGAACACATGGCGTAAAATCCTTTGATCGGATAGGGGACCTCCTCGAGGATGGCCTTCTTGAAGTAGGAAGGGGC
>CAZCGI010000082.1:0-7497 GCA_964498145.1 uncultured Syntrophaceae bacterium | reverse complement strand
GAGGAGAGACCGTGATCATTCAATGTGATAAATGCGGAACGAATTACCGATTTGACGAGATTCTCATTGATGGAGATGGCGTCTGGGTGAGATGTACCCGCTGCCAGAATATATTCTTTCTGGAAAATCCCGCCCGAGAGGAAATCATCTATTCGGAAGAGGCAGGAAAAGATGAAGAGGTCGCTGCCGTTGAAATGCCCGACATAAAAGGCGATGAGATGGCGATAACCTTTGAAGACAAGTCCAGTGTGGTCGAAGACACGGCCATTCATGAAGATCGTTCTTTTATGGATTACGAATATTCGGAAGAGACAGGAAAAGATGAAGAGAATGCTGGCGTTGAAATGCCTGACATGAAAGGCGATGAGACAGCGATAACCTTTGAAGACGAGTCCAGTGTGATCGACGACACTGCCATTCATGAAGATCGTTCTTTTATGGATTACGAAGAGAGTATCGTTTCTGATGAGCCCTTACCGAAGATGCCGGAATTTTTCGAAGAAGCGGAAGAGGAAAAAACCCCGGAAATTAATGCCGAGACTATGCCGGAAGACTTTCCGGTAATTGAAGATGCGGAATCTACAGAGCATGCTGATGCAGATGCAGTAAAAACCTCAGGAAAACGTACCAAGGTTCTGGCATTGGTCTTCTTCATACTGATTATTGCATTTGCCGTGTATCTCGTTCTGTTTCCCCAGTTCCGACAGGACCTGGTTGACAGAATTCGTGCCGTCGTGCCACTTGAAGAAAGCGTCGTCGGCAGCGACACCGGCGGCGAACAAGCGACGCATCGGGGTGCGGAGATATATTTTATCGACACGAGGGAACATGCCGTCAATAACTGGATCGTCGGGGACATACTCGTTGTAGAAGGCATTGCAATTAACAAAGGTGATGCGCCTGCTTCGAAGGTCAAAGTTCGCGGTAAAATTCTTGATGCTGCCGGAAAGGTGCTCATGGAAGAGATGAGTTATGGAGGAACTGTTCTTACCGAGGAAGAACTGAGGAATCTGACGAAGGATGAATTACGAAGCGAGCTTTCCAATCCGTGGGGAAGGGATTTCGATAACCGTGATATTGCTAAGGACGGCAAGTTGCCGTTTATGATTGTTTTTATCAATCCTCTGGAAAACTCACAGGAATACGTGATCGATCTCGCCAGTGTTGACGTCGAGACGAAAAAATAACGTGGTGACATTTCTGCCGGGATGGTGTTTACAATATAATCTATGATGGTAACATCCTGAATCATAAAGCAAATCACCATATCGTAAATATCATTCGCTGTTGAAAATTTGAGTGTTTCATATATTTCGAAAAATAGTGTGTTATCGTATCATCGACAATAACGGCATTATGAGTACTGAACAGAGGAAGATCGCGTGCTACCGTTAAAAAAGGTCAGATTTGCATCTTTGCTGTTGTGCCTGATATTTATCTTAGGAACACTGGGTTATCACTATCTTGAAGGATGGCCATTCCTGGAGGCATTCTACGCGACGGTTGTCACACTGGGAACGGTGGGATACGGCGACTTTTATCCGAAAAGCGACGAAGGGCGAATCTTTGCCATTTTTCTTATCATCTTCGGTGTGGGGACCATGGCCTATACCTTTGCAATGGTGATGGAAAATTTCATGGAGGGACGGCTTAAAAAGATATTAGGGAGGGGTAAGTTGAAAAAACAGATAAATAAAATGAAAAATCATTATATTATCTGCGGTTGTGGCAAAATCGGCCATCTCATCTGCAAAGAACTGACCAACGAAAAGATGGAATTTATTGTCGTTGACAACAACGAGAAGGTCATTCAGCAAGTTGAAGATGAAGGGTTTATCTATGTCAATGGCAGTGCCACGGATGATCAGACCTTGATCGAGGCAGGCGTTGGGCGGGCCCGAGGCATCGTCAGCACCCTTCCAACGGATGCGGACAATCTTTATGTTGTTCTGACGGCGCGTGAGTTGAACCCGGATGTGTATATCGTTTCCCGCTTCGAGGATGACGCTTCGGAGCGACGATTAATGAAAGCCGGAGCGGATCGAGTTATTTCTCCTTATAAGGTGGGAGGTTCGCGAATGACATTGGCACTCTTGAGACCGGCGATGCTTGATTTTATGGAAATTACAACGGGAACTCAACGACTGTCCCTTCGAATGGAAGAGGTCCGTGTGGGAGGTTCTTCAGATGTTGTTGGTAAATCCCTTGCCGATTCCGGGTTACGTCGCGAATATGACTTGATTATCGTGGCGGTCAATAAGGAATCAGGGAAAATGGTATTTAATCCCGCTGCATCTTACGTGATCGAAAAAGGTGATAATCTCATTGCAATCGGCGAAGAAGAAAATCTGGTCAGATTTTCCCAAGCGTGCGGAATATGAGCGATGAAGGAATAATTCCCTCCCGTATTACAACCGGCGGATCGGTTGTGATATCGACAATGGTCGAACCCTTCTCTCCCGGCGTCGTGCCGCCATCGATGACAGCGTCAATTCTTGAACCAAGCCTGTCCATAACCTCTTTTGCAGATATACATTCTTCCTGACCGGAGAAGTTGGCGCTGGTAGCGGTAATGGCTTTCCCGAGGAGCGCTGCCAGCCCGGCGGCTATAGTATTGCTGGAGAGGCGAATGCCGATTTTGCCCGTTCCCCCCGTGAGCCTGATAGAAACAGTGGGCAGAGCCTCGAAGAGCAGGGTTAATCCTCCCGGCCAGAATCGATCCATGAGGCATTCAGCCGCTTCCGTCATGGCGGCGGCCAGTTTCATGACATGATCCCGCCGACCGATGATCAGGGGAATCGGCTTGTTGAAATCCCGTCCTTTCAGGGCGAATATTTTTTCAATTGATGTTTCGTTTTCTCCGTCTGCCCCCAGTCCGTAAAAGGTTTCCGTGGGATATGCAATGATGCCGCCCTGCGTTACGATTGCAGCAGCTTTTTCAAGTGCAGAAGGATCGGGATTTGTCGGGTTGATTCTGATTATTTCGACCATGCAAGTTTTTCCTGTTTTTCTTCGACCCCTTTGGCCAGACGGACTGCATAGTCATCAAGTTTCTGTTTTAGTCGTTCATTGTTGAGGGCAAGAATTCTTACTGACAGCAGCGCCGCGTTTTTTGCTCCCGCCGAATCCAGGGCCATGGATGCAACCGGTATTCCTCCCGGCATCTGGACTGTCGACAGCAGTGCATCCAGGCCGTTTAACGGTGTTGCGTTAATCGGAACACCGATAACCGGAAGCGTCGTCTGCGATGCGATAACCCCCGCAAGGTGGGCCGCTGCTCCCGCACCGGCTATGATGACCTGGACACCTCTGCCGGCGGCATTTCTGGCATATGACGAAGTTCGATCCGGTGAACGATGGGCTGATGTGAGAACAACCTCACAGGGCACATTAAATTCTTCCAGAATGCCGATGGCCTCCTTCATAACGGGAAGGTCCGAGTCGCTTCCCATAACGATACTTACGACAGGGTTTTCTGCCTTTTTCATGAATCGTTTCCTCGATTTTATTGTTAATTCAAGGCCTTTATCATTAAACATGAAACGTAAGACGTGAAACAGTCTTTCGTTAATGCCGGAAATGGCGCTTCCCCGTGAAAATCATGGCAATGCCGTGTTCATTGGCTGCCTGTATCGCTTCTTCGTCGCGTATGGACCCGCCGGGCTGAATGATGGCCGTTACGCCCGCTTCAGCTGCCATGTCGACGCCGTCACGAAATGGGAAGAAGGCATCTGAGGCAAGGACCGTTCCCTTCGTCGGCAGATTCGACTTCATGGTGGCGATTTTTACGGAGTCAACCCTGCTCATCTGGCCGGCACCGACGCCGACGAGCTGGTCTTTTGTCGTCAGGACGATGGCGTTGGATTTGACGTGTTTCACCACATGCCAGGCAAATGCAAGCGCCTGGTATTCTTCTTCCGTGGGAACCCGCTTGGTAACAACATCAGCATTCCTGATGTCTTCTTCAATTTTATCACGGTCTTGAATGAGCAGCCCTCCTGCTACACGACGATAGTCATAATCGGTGGTGGTTCCTTCTCGAAGGGGAATCTTGAGTAAGCGGAGATTCTTTTTCGTTTCGAGGACTTTCAGTGCTTCATCATCAAAGCCGGGGGCGATGACGACTTCCAGAAAGATTTTTGCCAGTTCTTCCGCCGTTTCCTTATCTAACCGCCGGTTGAAGGCGACGATGCCGCCGAACGCCGACACCGGGTCGGTTTCAAGGGCTTTCCGGTAAGCGTCTAGGAGGGTGGTGTCCGATGTTGCACTGCCACAGGGATTCGAGTGCTTCATGATGATTGCCGTAGGAAGGTCAAAGTCGGAAGCCATAAGCCATGCCGCATCGCTGTCCATGATGTTGTTGTACGACAGTTCTTTCCCCTGGAGTTGCCGTGCTGTGGAGACCGACGGAATCGAGGTTCCTCTCTCTTTGTAGAAGGCAGCCTTCTGATGGGGATTTTCGCCGTAGCGAAGATCCTGTGCCTTGACAAACTGCATGGTGAATGTATCGGGAAAGTCCTTTTTCCCTTCCGGCAGTATCGTGCCGAGGTAGTTCGAAATTGCTGCATCGTATCTGGCTGTCAACTGGAATGTTTTGGTTGCGAGGACGAAATTGGTTGCTTCCGAAATTTTTCCGCCCGTTTTGCGCATTTCATCGATGATGGCCGGGTAATCTTCAGGATCGGTTACGACAGAGACAAACCGGTGGTTTTTAGCTGCTGCACGGAGCATAGTGGGGCCGCCGATGTCGATATTTTCAATAGCCTCTTCAAGGGTGCATCCTTCACGGGCGACCGTGTCCTCGAATCGATAGAGGTTGATGACGACCATATCGATGAGACCGATGCCCTGTTCGCTCAGGGCCTTCATGTGTTCGTCGTTATCCCGCAGAGCAAGCAGGCCGCCGTGAACTTTGGGATGGAGCGTCTTCAGCCGTCCGTCCATCATTTCGGGGAATCCCGTGTAATCGGAAACATCGGTTACGGAAATACCGCTTTCTCTCAATTGAGCGGCTGTGCCTCCCGTGGAGAGAATTTCTACCCCAAATGTCTGCAATTCTTTTGCAAAATCAACAATTCCTTTCTTATCGGTCACGCTGATAAGAACACGTTTGATATCGTTTTCCATTCTTTTCTCCTCACTATTGTTCAAAGGAATATCTTTAAGCTGAATCCTGGCAGCTGATCGCTGAAGGCTTTATGTTATCCCCTTATTTTTTTCATATGATCAATTCTTCGCTGTATTAACGGTTTCGTGCCGATATCAGGTCGATGGTCAACCGGTCCCTTTATGGCCGACACCGCCCGTTCCGCTATCTGTTCAGCCGTTTCAAGGTTTTCCGCAATACCCACCACGCCGATGGCCCGTGAAGTGGTCATATATAAACCGTCTTCCCGCTTGTCAACCGATGAATAATACAATTGTGCCCCTTTTACGTCATCAACCTCGATTTTTGCCGATGTCGATTGAGCATCGGGATGGTCTTTGGGCAGTCCATATCCTTTCGGTACGATATATTTGCACACCGTCGCCTGCTTTTCGAATTCGACATCCAGTGAATCCAGTGTTCCGTCGATAATCGCCCTGCATACATCAACAAAATCGGTTTTCAGAAGGGGGAGTGTATTCATTGCTTCCGGATCGCCGAATCTGGCATTGTACTCGAGCAGTTTTATGCCGCTTTTTGTGATGATGAAACCGCCATACATGATACCCTTGTAATATTCGCCGGTTTCCTTGTAGATTGCTTCCGCTACTTTCCGTGTTATGGCCAGTCCTTCCGCCACATCGGCGGAGGTCATGAAGGGCAGTGAGTGATCTTCCGAAGAATATGAGCCCATCCCGCCGGTATTCGGTCCCTTGTCGCCGACAAATCGACGTTTATGGTCCTGGACTGGTGGTGTTGCAACAACGTTTATTCCGTCTGAAAGGCACTGGAGAGAAAATTCTTCACCTTCGAGTTTTTCATCAACGATGACGACTGAATGTTCTCTGAGTATTTCACGACAGTGCTCGAGAGCTTCTTCTTTCGTTTCGAAATGATCTCCCTGCACCATAACACCTTTACCGCCGGTGAGACCGTCCGGCTTGATTACAACCCCATCCAGCCCGCCGATAAATTCTTCGATTCCGTCCATAGACGTAAAAATTTGATATTTGGGATTTCCGGGAATATTGTACTTGCTCAGCAAATTTCTGGTAAATGACTTAGATGTTTCGAGCTGGGCCAGCTGTTTTGTCGGACCCACGGCGGGAATGCCGATACGTCTGAGTGAATCGACAACGCCGTTGTTGAGGGGGTCTTCCGGCCCAATCACGGCAAAGTCAATCGCGTTATCTCGGGCGAATGTGTTGATATCGTCCAGGTTATCGTACGATCCGATGTATACTGCCGACGACAATGCTGCAATTGCCGGGTTGTTTGCCTTCATGAAGGAGAATAGCATCGGTTTATGTCCCGATCGCACAATTGCTTCAGCTATTGCGTGTTCTCGTGCACCGTTGCCGATCAAAAGCACATTATACATCTTATTCCCTCCTCTTACGGGTATCTTCATGCTGATTCAATGAGTCCTTTTTCATAAAGTGAAATTCTACATATATCCAAAAACGGTATATTCGTCAAATTACTTTCATCAAAGTTTTGATATGTTGACTTTTTATGGAAATGCATGTAGCGTGCAATAATCATTTTCAAATATTTCAAGGCGTTGAGATAAAGTACTCTTGGAACAAGATATCACCTTTAAAATCATTTTTTTGTGTGTCCTTCTTTTCCTGTCGGGATTTTTTTCCGGATCTGAAGCCTCTCTTTTTTCTCTGACGGAGCTCCATCTTCATAAAATGAAGGAAGATAAAAATCCTTTTTATCTATATGTCAGCCGGCTCCTGGCATATCCGAGGAGACTTCTGACCACCGTTCTGATCGGCAATGAATCGGTTAATATCACTATATCCGCCCTGGCCACATCCATCTTTATCTCTTCTATCGGCATCGAGGAGGGGAAATGGGTTTCCATTGGCGTGACAACGCTTGTACTGCTTGTATTCGGCGAAGCAATCCCGAAAACCTTTGCCGTTAATTATCCCATTAGATTTTCCAACTCGGTTTCCATACCATTGACGTTTTTTGCGGCAATCGAGCGTCCTGTTGTGTGGATTCTGGAAAAGATATCCGACTTGTTTGTTCATGTTTTCGGACGGGTGATCGTAGCCGAAAGTACGGCCCTGACGGAGGACGAATTTAAAACTCTTGTCGATGCGGGACATGAAGAGGGTGCTTTGGAGGAATCTCAGAAGGATTTGATCCACCGAGTGTTTAAACTTGCCGATACAACCGTATCCGATATTATGACGCCCCGGGTCGATATGTTTTGTCTGCCTCTCTCCATGAATGTTGAGCAGATGGTTCAGGAAGTGCTCAAGGCCCGTTACTCCCGCAGTCCCATATACCGAACCGATAAAGATGATATCATCGGCGTTCTTCATGAACGGCAT
>CAZCGI010000081.1:0-7534 GCA_964498145.1 uncultured Syntrophaceae bacterium | reverse complement strand
CCGCAACGGGTAAGACAACGACCCTCTGTCGGAAACTGGCGAAACTCCCGAGAGAATCGTCGGAAATGCTTGGTGATGACGGCGGCACCCTCGGGTGCGACGGAAGCTATACCGCATTCGAAATGGGCGGGGTCTACATTAAAACGGAAGGGCTGGACGAAAGTCAGCCCGAGATCCTCCGTGCCGCCCTTGCATCGGACACGTTTCTTGAGAACGTTGCCATCTCCCGCTATCCTTATATGCCCGATTTCAAAGATACCAGGAAAACCGGCAACGGACGGGCTGTTATTAGAAGAGATGATCTGGGGCTTGCCAGTAAGGGGCTCCGAGCGGACAAAGTCGATTACATCATCATGCTGACAAGGAACCCTCTTGCCAATGTCATATCAAGACTGACCCCCGAGCAAGCCACCATGCAGTTTATTTATGGCGAATCGATCGAGAGTACCGGCGGGAATCCCGAAGAGGCGGGAAAATTCAAGCGGGTCTTCTTCCTGGATCCTTTTATTACCGGCGATCGTCTAGAGCATGCTCTGCTGTTTTACCGGATTATCAAAAAGAACCGTATCAAATGCTACCTGGCCAATACGGGGACCATCGGGGAGCATGATGAGAAGGTGACACTCCGCCAGTCTCTGGCGTCATACAGTGATATTCTGCGGATACAGTTGCGCTTCGGCACCGATCCGGATCATCTCGGGTATCATCATCCTATAAAAAGTGACCGGGCAAACATGGATTATATGATTGCGTACTCCAAATTTTTCGATAAGGAGTTATTAACATCAAAAGTTAAGGATTTCCTGAAGGGTCGTCAGGCGTATTTGGAGAAATTTGAATCGACGTGGGGACCTATTCCGGACCATATCAGGGAATCATTGCCCTATCGGCATGATCAGATTGATTTTTCATTTCTGGAGAAGGAGTCGCTGGGATATATCGAATGAATGAAGCTTAAAGGAGCATTCCATGGAGTTAAGAATTGCAGTCTTAACCGGCGGGGGGGATTGCCCCGGATTGAATGGAGCAATCAAGTGGGTGACAAAAACGGCGCTCGATCCCCATCTCGTGGCGCGGCGGACGGTGTCGTTCGATGTTATCGGCATTATGGACGGCTGGAAGGGGCTTGTCGAAGTCGATCCCGATGATCCGGTGAGTCGAGAACGTTACCTGCGAAAACTTGATGAGGAAGCGGTCCGCACATGGGACCGATACGGCGGGACCAATCTTGGAACATCGCGGACAAATCCGTTCAATCCGAAAAATGATCGATCGGAACAGTTGATCGAAAATATTCAGAAGCTCCGAATCGATGTCGTTGTGGCAATCGGTGGTGAGGATACGCTGGGAGTTGCTTACCAGCTCCATAAGATGGGAATCAAGACGGTCGGTATTCCGAAAACGATCGACAATGACCTGGCGGGAACGGAATATTCTCTGGGGTTCGATACGGCGGTCAATGTCATCATGGAAGAAATCGATCGCCTCCGTACAACCGCCGGGTCTCACAGCCGGATTTTTGTCGTCGAAACGATGGGTCGGCATGCCGGATGGCTTGCCCTCCATGGGGGGGAGTGCAGCGGTGCTTTCCTCATCCTCATTCCGGAATGTCCTTTTGATATTGATCATCTTTGTGAACTCCTGCAGGAACGGGAAGGGCGGGAAATCCGTTACAGTATCGTTGTCGTATCAGAAGGAGCAAAACAAACGGGAATGAAAGAAATTGTCAAAGATATGAAAGTCGATGACTTCGGACATCACTCCCTCGGTGGAATCGCTCGATATGTGGCCGACGAAATTGAAAAGAGAACAGGATTTGAAACCCGCTATCTCATTCTCAGCCATCTGCAGCGGGGGGGGACGCCGTCGGCCCATGATCGCCTGATGGCACGGCGATTCGGCATTGCCGCCGTCGACATGATTGTCAACGAAGATTTCGGCCGCATGGCCAGCCTGGTAAGAGGGGAGATTACCAGTATCCCCCTCAAGGAAGTGGTCACACGGGGACTGAAGGTGGTTGATGTGGAAAAGTATTACGACACAGAGCGATATAACGGCCGGCGGTCGATTTTGTAGAATCCCTGCTACAAAGTTGGACGGACGAATGAGATTTATTCTCACAATCCATCAACAATGAATTATATCTCAGTCTGATAACGTCATTCGAGGGGGGATGAGGGTGTGTGCTCGATTCACATGCTGTGAGTAACGCAACACGAACGATGATATCCACGTCGCGACTTTCGGTTTTCGCCATTTGAATTCTGTTTTTACGAATCCACGATCCTCGAAAGAAGACACCCCATTTATCGATTCCCGAATAACAAAACACGGACAATGATGAGTGCCGGCATCCTGCCGACTTTTAAATTCCTCACGTTCCGCCATAGCCTATCTTGACAGTATCACCATCAACGATCACGGGAACCTTGCGGGCACCGCCTGAATACTGAAGCATTTCTCCTAGTTTTGTTTTATCCTGCATAACATCGATATAAACTGCCGTGCCACCGTAAGCCGACCTGGCTTCGTTGGTGTAAGGTCAGCCAGCCTTACCGTAAATTATTATTTTTTTCTCCATGATGTTCCTCCTTCTCTCATCCATAAGACCTTGATCACGCTGCATTATCAAAGATAATCTTCCTGAACGGCGCGGCACAATCGGGATGCATGATCCATTGCCTGATGTACACGTTCCGCCTGCAAAAGAAAAGCTTCTATCTTTGCTTCGATAATCTGGGGAAAGCGATTCCCGTCGCTCTCAATGGCAAGAAACGGGATCTCCCGGATTACATCCGACAGGAAACTGATTTTCCGGTTGACCCTTCCTGTTGCCAGTTTTCCTTCCATGTTCATTTCACGTGTCAAAATCGATTCCGCAACACGGTTGGGCATGCATCCGAACGGACCGATAGCGATGACACCGCAATAATGATCCAGGGCTTCGTTTATGCCGGCACCGATTGTCAATATGGCTTCACCGACCAGTCCGGGATTGATCAGATGTTTCGTATGCTCAATAATGTGATTCACATTTTCCACTCCCCCACTGCAGAGTCCCGATTTTGCGAGAATCGTTCGGAATGTCCGTTCGTACTTCTTCATAAACAGGGTTCTGAAATAGAGAGAAAACTTATCTCCGACGGTATAAGGACCGGTTGCCACGCCGTTTCTGACGCACCACTCGGTATAATAAATCCATTCAGCCAGCGTCGAAACTTTTGTCGCAAATCCTTTCCGGGCCAGTTCTTCCACAATATACTGCCGGGATATTCCATCGTGACGGACAAAAATTTCACCTGTCAGAAGAACAACCGGTGTATTGTGAAGCGATCGTTTTACCTCTATCCTGCTCAACTGAATTGCCGTTGATTCGAGTATCCGTGTTACATCTCTGGTCCTTGTCGTTGTTTCCAACATGTGAATAATGTTCTTCCACTCATTCTCAAAAACATCACGTGCAAAAGCAATATCAACGGCATTAGCCAGCAGGGTTGCATGGATTTCTTCAAAGATATCAGCCACAATAACGCCCAGCCAGAGCCTTGTTGTTAAGTTTTGATCTGAAATATCGGCATAGCTGTTGTCGGCGTTTGATGAGAACAGTGCCACATCTGGTATTCGCAGTCTTGTTATGAGGTCTTTCATGTAAACACTGTACTGTCCGTAACGGCAGGGTCCAGACGCCGTGGGCATAAAATATATCAGCTTTTCATTGGCGTCGGCCCGTTCCTCGAGATACTTAAGCAGGCTCCCCACGGTTATCTGGAGGGGAAGACATTCTTTGCAGGATGTATGCCCCTTGCCCAGCTTTAACGCCTGTTCATCCGCTGGGGGGAGTGTTGTTGATCGTACGCCGATACTTCGGAAAACGGCGGATCCCGCCTCTGAGATGAACCGTCCCATCGAGGGAAAGATCAGATGAACACGGGGATCGAAAAAAGACACTTCTCGTCCCTGTGAATCAATAAATATCGGTCGTCCATTGTTATTTCGGACGCCGGCAGGATGATACGGATGGATATACTCGGAGATGAGGGGGGACTTACGGGTTTCACGGTATCGGGCAATAATATCGTTGAACGCTTCGATTCTCGTTTCCAATCCGGCATCCGCCACGTGGCTGTCCAGCTCCAAGGTCAATGATGGTTTCTTTCCCATGATATCACGAAAATATCCGACAAGAAACGAATCGGGGCCGCATGAAAAATTCGTAATGTAGCACCCAAATAACTGGGGATGTTTCTCCACGAATCGGGCTGCACGGAGTATCCGCTGTCCTGCGGACCAGTACATATTTTCTTTGCCGGACTCTTCCGTCATGGGGAGATAATTGAACGGAATGACCCGTATGTTTCGTGAAGCAAACTTGTTGGGAATTCCCTTATGTGCCTCCGACACGAAAGCATTGTACGATCTGCCGAACAGCACAACGGCACTGTCTTCCCTGTTTTTTTCAAGGTCCTCCAGAATTTCCCTGCCTTTTTGCTCCATCGTACGAAAAACATGTTGCTGTATTTCCACCGCCCTCTCAAATGCCTGAAAGGCCGTTCTTCTCCCCACACCCAACCGACCCGCCAGAGAGATGAATTCATGTTTGGCGGCGTCAAAACCGAGAGAAAAATCGATGGCCGGGGTCAATATTCGATGTGCATCCTTACAGGATTTGAATGCATGGTGATCCTTAAATGCCGCACCAAGATAGAAAGGCTCTCCCTGCGAAAGCGGGCAGGTTACACTCTTTTCCCTGCCTGCTTTCGTATAGTCTCCCTTGAAATGGGGAAGGAAAAGGTAATCCGGTCTCTTTTCCAAAAGATCGAAAAAATACCCATGAGCGATCTCGGCGGGGTAGCAAAAGGCGGCACATTTGCGATCCAATCCCTCCTGTCTCGCAGTCTCGGAAAGAACAACCCTGAAACCCAATTCTGAAAAGAAATGATAGTACAGCGGAAAATAGGTGTTAACCAGAAAAGATTTATTAATCCCTATCGATTGTGCATTTCCCCTTTTGTTACTGTCTTCCGGCACTGAAATATGATCCCGAAAGACGAGGTCTTCATAATGAGACACAAAGTTTCTGTCTTCCGTGGAAACATCAACGCGGTTACGGATATTATACCATCGGTTGCAGGCTCCTCCGAAGGGATAGATGTCATCGCCGATTTTGATTCGTGTAATTTCACATTTCCGGTCACAATGATCCCTGCCCCCTTTACATATAAACGATTTCCCATATTCCAGTTCACGATCCCGCAATTCCCGAAGTGAAAATGACTGTTTCCCCAGCAGCCCCAACTCGATACGCTGATTGATTTCCAGGGCGACACCAAAGGCGCCGATAAGGCCCGGATCAGGAGGAACAACAATGGGTTTCCCCGTCAACGATGCCATGGCAAGCGGCACAGCCCGATTGTAACACACGCCGCCCTGCATAAAAATTTTCTTGCCGACCGGTCTGCTTCCTTTTACACGGTTGTCGTAGTTCATGCAGATTGAATAAACAAGCCCGGCTACAATATCCTCAGTTCCGATTCCGTCATGAAAGGCGCTTTTTATATCACTGCTGATAAAAGCGGCACACTGATCATTGAAGTTGGGAGGAGAAACCGCTCCGACGGCGATATCCGCAATATCTTCCATGCTGATTCCCAGGGTTTCCCACGCCGCTTCCTCAAGGAATGACCCGGTACCGGCGCTGCATGCCTCATTCATGGCATAGTCGGTGGGAACACCGTTGGTGATGAAAGTATATTTCGCATCCTGGCCGCCGATTTCAAAGATGGTATCAACATCAGGATCATAATAGAGCGCTCCCGTGGCATGGGCTATAATCTCATTGATAATCCCCTCCGTCATGGCATGAAGACCGGCAATCTGTCGTCCCGAACCGGTGACTCCCAGTCCGATGATTTCGATGTCTTTCAACAGCGGTTCCAGTTGATCGCACAAATCGGCATAACAGGCTCTCGATGCCTTCACCGGATTGCCCTCCGTTCGAAGATAAACGGAAGCAAGGACGGCGTTGTCCTCCGTTTTCATGAGAATCGCTTTTGTTGTCGTCGATCCCACGTCAAGCCCGACAATGCAGCGGTCACCGTTTTTCAAGGTCCCCCGTTCCGTTGATTTGAACTCCACCATCTCTCGAAAATCGGCCAATGGGGAATGGAGAAAAAAGGAACCCCGCTCCTTTCTAAAAATATTTTCCACATGGTGGTAGGATTGGGCAGTATTCTTGAGCGCCCACAAGGCACATCCCAAAGCCTCGAAATACGGAGCCTCCTGGGGAACGATAAGATTTTCGATCTCTTTTCTGAGGTACTCGACCATAACGGTATTGTGGGCACATCCACCGATCAGCATGATGTTTTCTCGGGGAATCTGTCCGATTAATTCGATAATTTTTGTTGCCATCATCTGACAGAGTCCCGCCGCCACCCGGCCTCGTGCAATCCCTTTATTGGTTGCATGGGTGCAGTCACTTTTACAGAAAACGCTGCAACGACCGGACACCAGATACGGATCTTCCGCTTTGGCACATGCAACGGCCTCCTCCAGCGACAAACCCATCCGTCGTATCTGCTGCAGAAAAAATTCACCTGTCCCGGAGGCGCATTTATTACCGGTCTGGACCGATGAAATCCGACCGTTTTTATCGAGACGGTAGATCATGAAGGTTTCACCGCCGGCACTGACCACCGCATTCACCGGAATATCTTTCCCCGACACGTATGCAAGAGCGGCCTCCACGGCTTCCGGTTCTGAAATTGACGTCAAATTGAGATAATTTCTGAATTTTCTGCCGGTAACGGCAACGGATGTGGATTGACCGGGCAATTCCCGTTCGCCCAATGCCTCAAGAACAGCAGTTTGGGGATTCCCATGGTGAACCTTGGCAAGCGTATGGGCAATCGATATCTCTCCGCAATCATTTACGAAAAGATCGACCATTTGAAGGCGAGTGGCCCCGATGCACAAACCACGTGAGTTCATAACGTACCATTTCCTTATTCGTGACGTATGATTATCGAATTATACCATGTTTCCCGAACTGAATAATGCCTCTTTTGTTAATAGTCCTTTTGTAAAAAAGCCGACGTTCACGTTCAAAAGGGAAACTGAGATTGCCGACATCAGCATACCTGCACGGGTATGATTACATAACCATGACTTTTTCACTCAATTGCATCTCATAGATCGGAATTTGTCTCAAGAAACAGCAGCGAATAAAATGACGTGCAGGCGGTTGATCGGAAACATTCCGTCACTTGAAACCGATACAGAGCTGCCTGTCGAACAGGCAGCATCGGAAGCATCCGGAATGCGTCACCTGATTATGAATCGGGAATAGCGTTTTACGATTCAGAACTCGTAGATCGTAAATCGAAATATAAACCGGATTATACCATCGAAAGCATGGGATGACTAGCCTTTCGGGACCGCAGCCGATGAAAATCTGTATATCTTGCCGGCTGCATCAAAGCTCACGTGGTCGTCCCCGTTCTCAACCAACACTCCTTCAAAAAGGTATCGGCAG
>CAZCGI010000080.1:0-7534 GCA_964498145.1 uncultured Syntrophaceae bacterium | reverse complement strand
CAGGGTTCGTGGTCGGAAGAGCGGAACACAAAATGGGGCAGAATGCTTCAGCAACCAATGAGCTCATCTTTGACAATTGCCGAATCCCCAAAGATCGACTCATGGGTAAACTGAATGACGGATTCAGGGTGGCTGTGGGAGAACTTGCCGGTGGACGAATCGGCATCGGGTCTCTTGCCCTTGGTATCGGACAGTCTGCTATCGAGTATGCTACCAAATACGCCAAGGAAAGAATCCAGTTCAACCAGCCTATCGCAAACTTCCAGGCCATTCAGTGGATGATCGCCGAATCTTACACCGAGCTTGAAGCGGCCCGCCTGCTCCTCATGAACGCAGCCTATGCGAAAGAAAACGGCAAGTTCTTTGCGAGAGAGTCATCAATGGCGAAATACTATGCAACCGAGGCAGCCGAGCGCGCCTGTAACCGAGCGGTACAGATTCTCGGCGGATACGGCTACACCAAAGAATTTCCTGTGGAAAGATATTACAGAGACGTAAGAATTACCTCCATATACGAGGGAACGAACCAGATCCAGAGACTTATTATTGCCCGTGACGTTCTGAGCAGCCTCGCATAATATCGATAATAAGACGATCTCGGCAACAAACGAATCAATAAGGCGCAATTTTTGTGTTCCACATAGGAAACTATAAGATTGCGCCTTTTTACTCGCATTCGCATTCTTTTGACTACCTGTCTTGAAGCCCCCTTAACTATTTGTCACGAAGTTTCTATAGAATATTGTCGAATATATCGGAATGTGATACAAGAAAAGTAACATATTCACAATCACTTTCCCTTGTCATTCCCTTCGTGTCGTAATTTATACTCGTATTCTGCACCGCCACGTCTAAATCCTGCGTTTTTTCTTGGTTCTTCATTTCCCCAAAGATAGGAGGTGATAGCCGCAGAGGATTCATGTGGTTCAATCCCGTTACATTAATATTTGAAAAACGATACTATAAGGAGGGACATAACTATGACCGCTGTTTTTCATGATTATGTGAAGAACAAGTTCAGCCGGCCCGGTCCGTTGAAAGGACTCCGGGTCCTCGAGGTAACCACATTGCTCTTCGGACCGTCAGGTCCATCGTTCTTGGCAGAGATGGGTGCAGAAGTCATCAAGATAGAATTGCCCCCCCTCGGAGACGTCACCCGATCACTCAAACCGTTCGATTGGTTTTACAAAGAACAGGGTCCTATGTTCATGCACATCAACCCGAACAAGTACTATATGGCGCTCGATCTTCATATCGACATTGCTCAGGATATCTTCAAGGAACTGTGCAGCAAAGCTGACATTGTCGAATTTAATCTGAGACCGGCCGTCACGAACAGGTGGAACATCGGATACGAAGCTATCAAGAAAGTCAATCCCGCTATCATTTACATTGAGAAGAACGGATTCGGCCAGTGGGGTCAATATGCAGAGGAAGACCGTCCTTCAAATGATGGCGCAGCCCAGGCCCTGTCGGGCTATGCCTGGATATCGAGTTTCTCCGGTCACCCTCCTCTCAAACAGGGCATCTGGATTTGTGATTACTATGGGGGACTCATGGGTGAAGTGGCTGTTCTGGCTGCACTTCATTACAGAAAAAAAACCGGTAAAGGCCAGTATATCGAAATGTCTCAGAGTGAAAATATCATGCGTGCCATGCAATGGGTCTGGCCCTACCAGCAGATGACCGGAAAGAGCGTCGAGCCGGCAGGGAACCGGGATCAGTGCATCTGCCCGGCAGATACGTTTTTCTGTTCGGACAATCAGTTTGCAGCCATTGCGGCACCGGCGCCCGATGAATTTAAAGGACTCTGCACTGCCATGGGGAAACCTGAATTGGCGGATGATCGCCGATTCAAAGACCATACAACGAGACTCAAGTCAGATAACGCCCTTGCAATTCTTAAAATTATCGCTGCATGGGCGAGGACAAAAACAGCCGATGACGTTGAACAACTTGGCATCAAGCATGGATTTGCAGCCAGTCGAGTGCACACTGGCAAAGACATGTACGAAGATAAACACCGCCGTGACCGGAATTTTGTCAAAGAGATTGATGATCCTCTTTACGGCAAGTATGTGGAACATTGCTTCCCCGTGATGATGTCCAAGACGCCACCGAAGATCAAATGGACGGTCAGACCCGTCGGTTTTGATAACGAATTCATCATGCAGCACATCCTGGGCAGAAGCGAGGCCCAGATCAGGGAGCTGTACACCCACGGAGTTCTTGGAAAATGGAAAGATATGCAGGGTCGCCGCCCTCCTGGAGACTGGGATGGAAAATACGGCGCAATCTTAAGGAGGTGATGCGAGATGGCACATTATAAGCGAGCAAAGTGGGCCGAGTGGGCGGATCATGTACGATCTCTGGATGATCCGGCTAAGAACTACGAAAAACCTGAAGCACTCGATGATCTGGTGGTGCTCGATATCAGTTCTCGAAGCATGGCAGGCTGTTACTGTTCGTCTCTTCTCGCTGAACTGGGGGCTGAAACCATCAGAATAGAACCTTCCGGCGGTGATCTCATGCGAACATATTCACCGAACGGCATTATGCACAAGGGAACGGGTCTGGCATATCTACAGGAAGGACGGAACAAGTTTCATATTACCCTGAATCTTGAAACGGAAGAAGGTCAGGAAATGTTCACGTCTCTGGTCGGGCAGGCGGATGTGGTAATAGAAACATATCCCACCGGTCAGATGGATGCATGGGGCATCGGTTACGAGGAGCTGAGAAAGATCAATCCAAGACTGATTTTTACGTCGATTTCGGGTTACGGTCAGTTTGGTCCGGAAAGCGGTCGAAAGCAATACGATTACGACAACGTGGCCCAGGCCCGGTCGAGTATCCAGTATCAAACCGGCGAAGTTTTACCCGAGGGAAAGACATACGATGAGATGCCCTGGGCCGTTCCCACCAAGGCGGGGCCGTGGATCGCCTGGTCCGTATCGGGAACCTTTGCGGCCGTGGGAATCCTCGCCGCGTTGCATTACAGAGAACTGACGGGAGAAGGACAGGCTATTGATGTGGCAACTCCGGAAGCTTATGAACGGTTAAATGACTATGCTCTTCACTGGTATGGGGACCAGCGTCATGTAACGGAACGCTTCGGCAGTCTCGATACGGCACTGTGGCTCTACGGATTTTATCCCACCAGTGACGGCGGTGTTTTTCTCGGCGGCCTGAGGCTGGAAATGTGGAAGGCCTTCGTCGATATCATCGGCAAATGGGATGAATGGGGAGCGGACGAATGGACTACCCTCGCCCCCTTTATGAAAGAGGACTGGCAGTTGAAATATCAGGCCATGATCAATCCTGAAACGTCCAAATACACAAGCCATGAATTGACGCAAAAGTCTATTGAATACGCCAAAACCGGCCGGCTTGCCCCGATTACACCGGTTGTGGCGGAAATCGTCTCGCCGTGGCGGACGATGCACGATGAAAACTGGATTGAGCGGGGAATGTTCACCCCCGTACAGGATCTTGAATACGGTTCCGTTGTTTGCGCTCAGGCTCAGTGGAAGGCAACGGAAACACCGCCCCGTACCAAGTGGGTCTGTCGCCCCGTCGGAGCGGATAACGGATATATCTACCTCAAATATCTTGGATACGGTCCCGTCATGCTGGAAGAACTGAAAAACCGCAGTGTTGTCTAACTCTTAGTCAGGATCGTATTAACCGAAGGCCATTCATTGCTTCTGTCAACGAGGACGATGAATGGCCTTTTTATTTGACGTAAGGCATACAAGAAAATCTCCCTATTTGCTGTCCCCCCCTTTCCTTTCCAACAAACAGATTCTATAATTCGCGACGTCTAAATGTTAACCAATGTCCAAATAGTGACTGATCTCTTTCGAGGATTCATGGTTCACCAACTTGTATCTACCCGTATTCATTGTTTAATACAAAACATAACTAATGGCACGTATTGTGCTTAGTCTCCGCATAGAGAAGACTTATGTTTGCCTTTAACTATTAAGATGATCAATGCGGGATAAAAACATATGCCATTCAAGAGGTTCTCCGATCGAACATTAAGCATTGTCAGGGCCGTCATCGAACCCGTCCTCGACGGTGTCTATATTACGGATAAAATCGGCAACTTCATCATGGCCAACAAGGCTTTCGAACGAATTACCGGCATCAACAGACAAGAACTGGAGGGAAGGCATACAACGTATCTGCTGGAAAACAACTGGGTTACATCAGCAGTGAACTTAGAGGTCATTAAGGATTACAGAAGTCGAAGCAAGATCATCAGATATCCCAGCGGCAAATTGATTCTGGTATCCGCTGGAATGATATTCAGAAATAATGGACAGCCCTCAGGATGTATCAGCATTCTTAGAGATTTGACCGAGCTGAATGAGCTGAAGGAAGAACTAACTAGATCACAGGTTGCCATAGCTGAATTCCAAGATAAATTAGAGTATTTCGAGGGTCAACTCGATAATAATAGGCACCATCTCGTATCCGAGAGTACCGACTATCGTAAGGTTCTGTCGCTTGCCAAACGGGTTGCCCGTTCTGAAGCAACGGTTTTGATTTCAGGAGAATCCGGCGTTGGAAAAGACCTCGTGTCACATTTTATTCATTATCACAGTGAACGGAAACAGACCGGATCTTTTATTAAAGTTGATTGTGCCTCGCTGCCGGCAACGCTTCTGGAATCAGAACTTTTCGGATACGAAAAAGGCGCCTTTACAGATGCCCGGGTACAGGGAAAACGGGGTCTCTTCGAAATCGCCAATGGCGGAACGCTTTTTCTCGATGAAATCGGAGAACTACCCTTGGAATTGCAAGCCAAGCTCCTCAATGTCCTCCAGGATCGCGAAATCAAGAGAGTTGGTGGTATAAAGTCCCTGCCTATTGACGTACGAATTATTTCCGCTACCAACCTTGATCTTGAAACACGGGTCAAAGATCGCATGTTCCGGGAAGATCTTTATTATCGACTGAACGTTGTTCCCATTCACATCAGCCCTCTGAGACAGAGAACACAAGACATTCTTCCGATGATCAAATATTTTCTCAATACATTCAACGAGAAATACAGCACCTCCAAGTGCCTTTCGTCGGGTGTTTTGAGTTGCCTTTTGAACTATGACTGGCCGGGTAATGCCCGTGAATTGCGTAACACGATCGAACGACTGGTCGTTACGAGCACTACAGATATTATTATCATTCAGGATCTCCCGGAAAGCATCAGAAGAAATCGACCCCATAAATCGCACTGTTCGTCAAGTCAATCCTCTCCCCCTCTTCCACTAGGTCCGTTGCGAAAAATGGTCGATGAATTTGAAAAAGAAATTATCATGAACGCATTGAAAAATCATGGAAACCTCGTAGACGCAGCTCAGGAGTTACAGATTGACATATCGACACTGACGAGAAAAAACAAAAGATACGGATTAACGGGGTATGTGAAAACAACCAGCAAATGAACAATAAATGGACGATAACTATCCGATTCCCTTGTTATATCCGATATCGCATTCGTGAGGAATGAAAGTTTTGCAAAATTTACGAATGGGATGTTTGGTTGACAGTCAACGTTTTTTAAAATGATTGGCTCAATTCTTTTCAGTTTTTGAGGAAGTATTGTTCTTTGACAGCATGAATTACTGAATAAAACCCCAGGTAGCGGGCCATGTATTTGTGAGGAGGCGCTGCTTTTCATATCAGTGCTTCAATTTGACACTCTCTCAGTGGCAGATTCACACGTTTGATATTGAATGCCATGGCACCGCGTTCCATGGGGATAAAACACACAATATAAAAGGAGGCAGATTATGTCTAAGTATGGCAACAAGTTAGCCACCCCAGAACAGGTCGCGGCAATGGTTAAGGACGGCATGTGGCTCGACTACGGTACGGTTCAGGCACCTCGTGCATTTGACAGGGCTCTTGCGGAACGGGTGGGACAAGTCAAAAACGTTAAAGTCAGGATGTTGGGACACCTGACACCCTTGGAGATACAGGAAAAAGACCCGGAAGCGCAGAGTTTCTGGACCGGTAACTTCCATATCCTCGGATTTACGAGAAAATATGTTGCAGAAAACAAGGGAACGCACGTGCCTTATAATTTTGGCGAAGCGGCACGATACTATCGTGAAGATCTCCCACCCGTCGACATTTGCGTACAGACCGTTACGCCCATGAACAAACACGGATATTTTAACTTCGGGCCGTTGAATAATTATAAAAAGGCCGTTTTTGATAAGTCTAAAATTAAGGTCGTTGAGACCGTAGAAGATATGCCTTGGTGTTATGGCGGTTACGATGACTGTATTCACATATCAGAAATCGATTATGTTATCGAAAACAAAACAGATAAGATTATCACGATACCGTCACCGACAGCAGATGAAACGGATAAAAAAATCGCAGGATATATTGCCGATATGATTCCCAAGGTTGGCCCTACCCTTCAGGTCGGAATCGGCGGACTTCCCGATACAGTGCTACGCCTGCTTGCCGACAGTGGTGCGACGGATATCGGCATTCACACGGAGATGGTAACTGAAGCCATTCTCGAACTGCATGAGGCGGGACTGATCACCGGTAAAAAGAAAACATTCCTGCCGGAGAAGATTGTATGGGCGTTTGCCATTGGAAGCAGAAAATTGTATGACTGGATTGATCACAATCCCGCCCTGGCAATGTATCCAACTGACTTCACCAATGATCCCAATATTATTGCCATGAACAATAATCTCATATCCATCAATGCCTGTCTCGGTTTTGATCTTCAGGGACAGGTCAGTTCCGAATCGATCGGGTTATCACAGTTTTCCGGAACAGGTGGTCAGTTAGCATTTGTCAGAGGAGCTTACTATCGTTCAAACAAAGGCATGTCATCATACGGATACCCCGAAAATAAGTCTATTCTTGCCACACATGCGACGTACAAAGACAAACAAGGCAATCTGAAAACCAAAATAACGCCGACCCTGCCACCGGGCGAAATTGTCACGGTACCTAGAGTAGACGTATCATACCTCGTCACCGAATTTGGCGTTGCATACCTCAAGGGTCTGTCCATCCCCGAACGAGTACTGGCGATCACCAATATCGCCCATCCCGATTTCAGAGATGAACTGCTTGAAGAGGCTCAGAAAATGCGTTGGCTCAATAAACAGTGGGCATTGGGAGCAATCTAAAGAGGAGCATGACTATAGTTAATTATAAGGTAAATGACAGTGGGTGGTTTTACTCTCTCCCTCCTTTCCACCCACTTGTCCCCCTTATATTCTGTTATTGGTCATCTTATAATGTTCAATATAATTTTCTATAATCGATACTGCAATTTTGAACAGACCTAAAAGGAAGGGGATTTTCATCGTTTTGAATCGTTAACTGAATAAGTGGTAGGTTGCATCGTGAGCAGGTCTACCTCTTCTACCGTAAAAGGTAACTCTACAATATCAATAAGCTGGTGGGGTTTCGCCGAGATTGAAATAATCCGGCTATGCTCTCTCCATTCGGCACAGAACGATTAAATATAACAGAAGGAGTTTTCACA
>CAZCGI010000079.1:6503-7662 GCA_964498145.1 uncultured Syntrophaceae bacterium | reverse complement strand
GCGACTCATACTTGTTTACCTCCTAAAATTTGCCATCTACCAAATAACCACATCCCCATTAGAGTTGATATCTATCAGGTTCTGAATCCCCAGTCCATAGATTTCAGCAGGAAAGCAGTGTATCGAAGCGGTGAACCGATTCGAAATCAATCGCGAAAAATCTGCCGAACAAAGCCCCACCAACATTGGATAAAAGATCGAAAGGGGCACCTGCCGCCCCTTCGAACTTATGTTCGCATCATGCTGTTTTTGATTATTTCGTCACCGATTTGATGACCATATCTGAACCGTAGACAAAAGTGGCCTTGTTACCGGTACTGAGTTTTGTAATATCAATGGTAGAGCCGGCGGTCAGGGTTACCATCTTTCCGGTATCATCTTTCACGACAACTGCGTGGCTGCCGGCATCGACGGAAACAATGGTTCCTGTAATTGTTGCCGTTTCTTCAGTATCTTTGGAAATTGCCACACCGGCAAACGATACCATGAAAAGAGCTATAACCAGCACTGAGATAATTCTTTTTAACATTTCCTTTTTCATTGTTTTTTCCTCCTGATATTTTTTTTCATGCTTCCTTCGGTAGTGACAGGCTTGATGCCCCGTACGTGAAATCACCTCCTTCCTCAGCTTCCATTCCATTTTTACTAACTGTCGCGCCGCGTTCGAACAATCGTACGGTACAGTGTGCCTTCCTGGTGATACGAATTAGAATCTCGAGAAAGCATGATTGTCATATATTAATATTAAGAGCAAAGGATGTACCATGTTGACATAACTAGCCTATTGCATTGATTCTATTAGCATATTTAAGATGTATCGTGAGGAGATACACCGAATTGTGAATGGATTTTCATACAGGGTCAGAAAGCGAAGAAGAACTTTCTTGCTATCTAACAGTCCGTTGAGAAACGCCTCGACACAACGGGATAACATCGCACATTCAAAACAGAATGTGACAATCCATGACAATCGTTTACCGTGACACGAAGACCATGCCTGAAGGCTGTTCCGGAACTGATGTAGAGGTAAGAGTCCAGAATCGTAGGGATTTACAGGTGACCGGTATTACCTACAGGGGCATGCCATTATGGCATAATCTTGATTAACAAAGGATTCCAAGGGGTTTTCATTACGACGTTCCGTGACACATTCGGCACG
>CAZCGI010000079.1:0-6493 GCA_964498145.1 uncultured Syntrophaceae bacterium | reverse complement strand
TTCATATTATTCTGCGTCAGGGACACAATGCCCAAGTATCAGCGACCGCTCCGCTTTGAAACGGCGAGCTCATATAATGCCTCATATTTTGCCGCGGCGTTTTCCCAGGAAAATCTTCTGTTCATTGCCCTCGCAATGAGTGTCTCCATTGCAGCCTTGTTACGATAGGCTTCAACAGCCCATGCGATGGTGTCGTACAGGGCTTTGGCTGTCAGATCGTGAAAAACAAATCCCGTCCCTTCATGGGTTGTTTCGTTGAAATTCTCCACCGTATCATTCAGCCCTCCCGTCGATCGTACAATGGGAAGCGTTCCATACCGCAACGCATACATCTGTGTTAATCCGCAGGGTTCATACCGGGACGGCACAAGAAAGAAGTCAGACCCGGCCATAATTGTGTGGGCACGGGTATTGTCATAGCCGATATAACAGCCGAACCTGCCGGGATAGAGATTCGGCAGATCACCGAAATAAAAGTGGGCCCATACATCCCCAGCGCCAAGCAGAACAAACTGGATGTCAAGACCCATTATACGATGGATGGCTTGTGCCAGGACGTCGATGCCTTTCTGATTCGTCAGTCTCGACACCATGCCGATCACGGGAATATCGGGGCGTGGGGACAACCCAAACGTTTCCTGAAGTTCCCTTTTACATAGTGCTTTTCCGGAACGATTGTCTTCGGCATAGGGGGCGGTAATCAACGGATCATTCTCGGGATTCCACTCGTCATAATCGACGCCGTTTAATATCCCATATAGATCCGCCGCCCTGTCACGCATAACACCATCGAGATCGTAACCGAACGAGGGTGTCTGGATTTCTTTCGCATACGTCGGGCTCACCGCATTAATGAGAGTCGCATTATAAATACCGCCTTTGAGGAGATTCGCTTGATCGTTGAACTCGAGTCCCTTAACGGTGAACTGCTCCCAACCGACGCCGAGGACATCCATAAGCCCCTTATAGAAAATACCCTGGTGCTGAATGCTGTGTATGGTAAGAACCGATGCCGTGTCTTTGAGCAGAGGATCATTCCGGTAGAGGGTATTCAAAAAAACGGGTACTGCCGCTGTATGCCAGTCATGGGCATGAACGACATCGGGCTTGAAATTAATCATTCTGCACAGTTCAAGCCCTGCCCGTGAGAGAAAAACGAACCGATTGTCGCTGTCGGGATACCGCTGTCCCGCTTCATGATACAGCGCCTCCCGCCCGTAAAACTGTTCGTGTTCGATAAAATAGATGGGAACGTCCGAACCGGGCATCCTCCCCTCAAGAACTGCACACCACATCACACTGATGATTCCCATGGGAACACTGAGCGGTCCATTCACCGGTTTCAAACCGAGTTTTTCCCGGTCAATCTTATAATACCGGGGAATGACAACCCGCACATCATGTCCTCGCTTCGACAGGATCCGCGGAAGTGTCCCGACGACGTCACCCAGACCGCCTTCCTTGGCAAACGGCGCTGCCTCTGCGGCGATCATCAGTATTTTCAACTTTTCGGACATAGTTATCCCGTCATGATATTCAGATATGCAGTACCTTTTTCTAATAGTACAGAGTTGAAATACCCTTTATTGACAGAACAGCAGATACCGTAAAAACGGCCGAGAAGAGAAATCCAAAGCGAATTTGAATAAAGGTGTTATCTGTCTCTTAGTTCATCGAAATGGTCTTATCGATCATCGTTACCAGCGTCCTGAACTTTACCGGTTTTGAAAGGTAGGGGCTCCCGCCGATCGTTCGTTCTTCCGCTTTCGATATGAGGGCGGTTATGAAAATAATGGGGATGTCTTTCAGTTCAGGATCGTTTCTGAGCTGCGTCGCGACTTCGCCGCCGTTAACATCGGGCATCACAATGTCCAGCAGAATAACATGGGGATGAAATCTTCGGACAGCGTCGATGACACCGGCGCCACCGTTTTCTTCTTCAACGATATACCGGCCTGTATATTCGAGGTTCATCTTCAGAATATTGGTAAATCTTATCTCATCATCTACAATCAGAACTCTCTTTTTCTCCATCGCTTCCTCTCTTTTACATCTTCAGAACAACAACACTTGAAACGCCACCTTCCTCACGATTCGTAATGTCGATGATTCCTCCATGAGATTCAATAATGTTTTTTGAGACGGTCAAGCCCAAACCGGTTCCCTTTCCCAATGGATTTGTTGTAAAAAAAGGATCAAACACCTTCACGAGCTGATCTTCCGGTATTCCGGGACCTGTATCGGCGATCTCCGCAATAACTACCCTGTCGCCAACTTCCATTATACCGTCCACCATGTATGATTTTGAAGCGTCATGCTCGGTAATCCGTTGATCGTACGTGGTAACCTTTATGGTACCCCCATCAGGGGTTGCATGAATTGCATTGAGCATGAGATTGACGAATACCTGGGTGATTTTCTCGGCATCCAAGCGAATCAAATGCCCATCAAGTGACAATTCTTTTATCAGTTTGATATTTTTCTTGTCAAGCTCGTGTTTTACGAGATTGATGGATTTCGAAAGAATATCATCAAGGCTGCATTCATCGGACAGAATATCGCTGACAGCTGAATAATCAAGCAGTCCCCGTATGATTGAATCGGCACGGATTACCGCATCTTCCATATTCTCAAGGATAAGGTCTGTTCGTTCATCCGATGACAACGCGGTTTGCAGATAATCGATCCCCATGAGGATTGTCGCCAGAGGATTTTTCACTTCGTGGGCAACACCGGCAGCAAGCATCCCCACCGATTCCATTTTTGCCGCACGAATGATCTGAAGCTGCGCCGTTTTAACCTCTTCATGGGCTTTCTGGAGACTGGTGAATGCTTCCTGAAGCTCTTGTTCGGCATTACGCCGTATTGCTACTTCTTTCAGCAATTGTTCGTTCTTAAGAGACAGTTCGGCTGTACGTGCTTTGACCTGTTCTTCGAGGTGATTCTTTGCTATCCGCAGTTCTTCTTCGATGTTTTTTCGCTCTGTAATATCCCAGCCGACCGACTGAAATTCAAGGAGTTGCTTGTTATTACTAAAAATTGCCTGATCGACCCACCTCATCCAGCGGACGTCTCCATCAATCGTCATAACCCGATGCTCATAGGTGGCAGTCGGATTATCAGGAGTCAGTGCATTAAATTTTTCGCAGACATAGTCCCGATCCTCTTCAGGAATAAGATTGAGAAAACTCCGACCTATCAGATCCTGCTGTTTTTTGTCAAAGTACCGGCAGTATGCTTCATTAACAAAGGTAAGCGTTCCGTCCGGCAGGAAGCGACAGATCAACTCGGTCTGGGTTTCGACAATGGCACGGTATCGCTTTTCACTGCGTCTCAATTCGTCCTCAATTTCGCGTTCCCGTGTGACGTCTCTTCCGCAGCCGACGGTTCCGATCATCGTCCCGTTTTCATCCAGGAAAGGAGCTTTATACACATCCAGGCGGAGAAATGATCCTTTAACATTGCCCCATTCATCAAATCTCTCTGCCTGCTTGCTTTCCATTACGATTGAATCGGAATCCCGGCAAATTTCTCCGAATGTGTGCCACGCCGGATCATCAATGTGGGAGAATCGCTCTCTTTCCGCAAAGAACATATCGTTTTTCCCGATCGGCTCTTTTGTATCGGCGGCATTCAGCAGTTTTTCGCATATAGACGAATTAACAAAGGTGAAACGCTTGTCCAAATCTTTAGCCCAGATGAGATCGGGCACATTGTCACACATGAGACGCACCATGCAGTAGAGCTCCCGGTATCGTCGCTCACTTTCTTTAAGTGCTTCCGCCGTCAGCTTGTGGTTTTCTTCGATTTGTTCAAGTTCGGCAATCCGAGCAAGCAAGGATTGTATTTCATTCTGTTTCTGTTCTTCCATCTTTTCCGTGTTGCCCATGAAACCCTTCACTGCCTTCCCTGTGACGTATACGTTACAGTCTGTTCAATCTGCCTTTTAATGGCAAATTTTATACCACAATAAGACACGTCTCTTGTTAAGGATGCTTCCCGATGTAATGCTATGACACAAATCAGCGCAGCTATAACACTATTTTATCATTTCCACAACGGATACAAGCCAATAATTATTCAGAATATATTGTAAATTACGGATTTGTGCTGCTTCAAGGTACATCACGAAGGAAGCAAAGGAATCCCAGGTTTCATGAAAGAGATACATCCGACACGACTGTTACCCATGTCCTGACCTATTCAGCCTTTCCCTTTTGCCCTTAGCCCTTTGCCTCAAGCCTGTTCCCAACATATCGAGACAGATGGGCGTTTTTAACAGCTACTGATAATTCCGCAATATCATGTCAGAATATTCAGGAGACAGGGAAAATGCCGAAGAAAGGCGTTTTTCACCAATAATTTATTATGTAACCACGTAAAATCTCCGGATGATGTCCTCTCTCCGAACGTTTTAAACGAATATTCTTGAATATAACCCGTTCCGTAACAGCCTAAAGTGGATTAAACTGAAGAAAGTGATATGGATCCCAACAATATTTTCGAGATACCCATCATTTTCATTATTTTTAAACTACATTATTTGTAGATTGGTGATTTTTAAAGTTCACGGAATGACAATGATATTCGGACATAATCGTGCACTCAATATAGGCAATTCTCAACATATTGTTATCACAAACATATTTACTATTTTTATCAAATATGCACTTTTGTGGCATTTTGGCATTCTCCTTGCTAATTAACCAGGCAAACACATCGATAAAAAAACAAGGAGCGCAAAAACATGTTATTGATAATCAGACTCATTGAATGGTTTACGAAAACAACTCTTATGGCAATGTTTCACGTATGGTATCTCTGGGGATGCTGGCTTTCCTTATATATAACCATCGATGAAACCAATGAAGATAACCCGTTTTCTTTCAGCTTTGATGAAGACAACAACTGGCAGTCACGCAAGGATGAGGATAAAACAATCAGCGTCCATGAAGAAATTTTATGAAAAATGTGGTGAATTTCACAAAATTTGTGTGAAATTCATGTCATGTTTTTTCAAGTCCCCTGCTGTGGTAACTCACGATAGACGCCACAGGGGAATTGAACTCTCCCAAATGTTTGTTTTACCGTTTTAATCACCGCAGTAACGGCGATTCCAACCGTCGTCACGCTGCAGGTTGTAAATCAATACCCCTTTTCACGAAATTCTCTCAAAAAAACCATTATAAAAATTTCGTATCCATGAATGCGCGAACCACATCGCAGGTTTGTAAAAGCGCCGATTCTTCTCTCAGTTCCAAGACCCACCAATCGCATTGCGGAAGTCCCCACAGGAGCCTGAGACGATCTTCAATATCCTGAACGGTTTCGGGAGGTATGTGTCGATCATTGATTTCTTCATGGTATATGTGTGCATTCAAGAATCGATCGGAATGAGGAAGCACGAAATCTTCCAGATCATAATGTCGGCTCACAACGGATGGACTTACCCGTGCATGACCAATATCAAGCGTTGCCCAACAACCCGTTCTTCTCAGAAATTTTTCAAAAAGCTGCGGCCTGCTTGTCCATCCCCAGGCAAGATTCTCCAGGCACAGGCGAATTCCCTGTTTATGGGCCAATCCGACAAGTTCTGCCAGACGTTCAATCGCTCTGTCCCAGAACAGATGATCGGTACTTTCCTGTCCCAGTCCGAGATGAATTGTCAGGGTATCTCCCCTCACTATGCAGACAAGGTTGCAGACACGTTTAAATACGGTCATTGCCTTTTCGTCCTCAACCTCATCGATGTTGCCGAAATCAACTTTTTTTAAAGCGCAATGATAGCGAACTTCCAACGGCTCCAGGCAGGTAATCATTCGGATAAGGTCAGATTCCGCTGCGGGACTGTCGGGAAAATCTTCCAGGGTGAAACTCCAGTCGATACCGTTGAACCCGTTTTCCCGGGCAAAGTCCCTGAGATGGACGGCATTGGCGATAAAATTAGGACAGGCAAGGTTCGGTAAAATCATTTATTGCTTTCTCCAGCATTCCGAGTATGTGCGAAGCGTGGTTCAGCAGCAACATTATACATGGTCTCCTGAGGGGAAAGTGTTTCAGGCAACTGATCACTCGTCACGGTTTCTACACCCTCTGCCCAACCTGCTATCCCCTTCCATCACCCTCGGGCTCCTGTATCACATTCCTCCGGGCACCTGAATAACGATTCGCGAGATCGAGGCACTGGTGATTAACCGCTACGTTTTCGAGACTTTCAGGTCTTTCAGGGCTTTGGCAAAGGGATTTGATGGCTCTTTTTTCTTTTTTCCTTCACGTTTCAATGGTTTTCGTTCCTGCTTTTGCTCCGCCGGCTTCTTGTCCGAA
Organism: uncultured Syntrophaceae bacterium; assembly: GCA_964498145.1. Classification (GTDB taxonomy): domain Bacteria; phylum Desulfobacterota; class Syntrophia; order Syntrophales; family UBA6807; genus DSDU01. The sequence goes on along the minus strand of CAZCGI010000079.1, from coordinate 169 downwards.
GCTTTCGGCCGGGGATCAAAGGGACGTTCGCGCATGGACAGGGCTATGCGATTTCTCGCTTCATCGACATCGATGACGGCAACGGTAACCTTCTGGTTGACCTTGAGCACATCATGAGGATTTTTAACGAAACGGTCCGCCATCTCACTCACATGGACGAGTCCGTCCT
>CAZCGI010000078.1:0-7676 GCA_964498145.1 uncultured Syntrophaceae bacterium | reverse complement strand
AAAACTTGAATACCCCGTTTTTAAACGGGGATGAAAAGTTTACCTGCCGGAGGCAGGTGAGAATGTGCTATATATACTGCATGGTACTGAGAAGAGCAAGTCATGCGGTATATGACACGAAATATCATTTTGTATGGGCACCGAAGTATCGGAAGTGGATTCTGCGAGGAGATATACAGGATCGAGTGAAAGGTATATTTCAAGAGATTGCTATAGCCAATGAGTTTGAGATCGATACAATGGAAGTGGCTGCTGATCATGTACATATATTTTTGTCTTTTCCACCGAGGTACAGCATTTCGCGGGTGGTAGCGATGCTGAAGAGTATTAGTGCTAGCGTGATATTTAGGGAATATCCTGGAGTTAAGAAGCAACTTTGGGGTGGTGAGTTTTGGGAAGACGGGTATTTTGTTCGTACTGTAGGTGATAAAGTAACGGCTGAAGTAATTAGGAAATATATTGAGTACCATCGTGATCATGAGAAAACACCCGAACAGTTAAAATTGTTTTAAGAATAGATGCCCCGCCTTTAGGCGGGGTAATTCACTTTTCAGTACTCATGCAGAATGTTGTTATTTGCCAATTGCGAATTGAAAAAAGATATAGCCACGGCAAATAACGAAGAGGCGATAAGTGTAAGTATGAATTCTCTCTAAAATACTATCATGCCACATCTGGTGCTCGGGGGAAAGGTTCTAATATTCACGGTTGTTTGAGAAACCGGGTGAGGACAACAGAAGATACTAAGAGCCCTCCAACAATAATGAATGACATTGCAAACGAAGCTGTTTCTCCCAGTATGCCCAGAGTGGCCGGAATAATACCGGCTCCTATAAGGTACGCGAGGAAAACAGTTAGTGATACCATCAAACTCCTCTGCTCAGGAGGACATATCGATGACAGTAAACTAAATCCGGCCGGGAAAAAGCAGACCGACAGCATCGGTTGCAGGAAGATGATAACTGCAACAAAATTCCCCGGTATAATGCCGAGAAACATCGTCGTAATTCCATTAAATATCATGACGCACTGTATTGTCGTCTTTGGTCCTATTCTATCGGATATCCAGCCGGCAACGAAGGCAAAAAGGAGAACGGGGATTCGTGACAGTCCGATTAGTGTATTGGCAAAACCGCGCTCTATGGAACGTTCCGCAACAAGGTACAGCGGCAACATGCTGTATATCCCAATGCTGGCTGCGATGCCGAGGCTGAAAAGGACAGTCATGATCCAGAATGACCGCTGTCCGAGAAGCTTACTGATATTTCCGTAATTCGGGGTACTTCCGGTGAATGTTCCACCGGAGCCGAACAGGGCAAAGGCAATGCCGGCAAGGATTGCCATGCTTCCGATCGTAATCAGGACTCCCTTCCAGGGGCAGCATTGCATAAGACCTTCCGATAAAAGAGGGGCGGTGATGAATGCCAGGGATGGTGCCAGTTCATGTATTGCGATGGCTTTACCCCAGTGCTTGTACTCGACGATAGCAGTAATCGTCGTCATACCGGAAGGAAGATACAACCCCGCCGCCATACCGAGCCCCAGGAATCCGATACGTATTTCCGGAAGAGAATGGGCAGCGGCAATTCCGAATAGTGTAAGTCCCGTCATTACTGAGGACAATATAATGGTCATACGGTGTGAGAGTAATGATGAAAGAAAGCCTGCCCCGAGAAGAGCCATGCTGTAACCGATTGAAGTCATCAAAAACAAGCTGCCCGCTTCACCGTGTGAGATCCCGAGATCGGTTTCGATGATTGGCAACAAGGGCGCAAGAATGATTCTCGATAGAAAGTTAATCCAGAAAATGCCGGTCAGAAAAAGAATGGGTCCTACCTGTGCAAGGAATGACGTGTAACTTTTGTTTATATTTATCAAGGATTTGTTTTATCCCCCTACCTTTGTGAGATCGGGATGCACTTTCACTTCGAACGCGTTCATAAAATAATCCTCGAGTATCTGCAGATGGTCGAACACGATCGAATCAGGAAGATTATCTTTTGTGAAAAATCCGAGTTCTGCAGCATCATCGGCTGCTTCAGCTTTGCCTTGTCCCCGGCCGATAAAAACAGTCGAAATCGTGTGCTGACGAGGGTCCCTGTCGGGCTTTGAATATGTGTGAAACTGTTTTGTTAGTATTACATCGAGACAAGTTTCTTCTTTTGCTTCCCGGATGGCCGCGTTTTCAAGGGATTCGCCATAGTCTACAAAACCGCCGGGAAGCGCCCATCCAAACGGTTCATTTTTCCGTTTTATCAAGAGAATTTCACCGCTGTCGCTTTCAATGATAATATCGACGGTGGGCACAGGATTCCGATACACGGTGATCTCGCTTTTGCAAACAGGGCAGCGTTGCTTCATTACAGCCATTTCAAAACCTCATAATAGATAGTATACGCAAGACGGGTCTATTTAAGGTGATGTTACGGTTTATGTCAAGGGTGAAACACAAATCGCATTTAAATTCTTGACAATTGCCCGCCATTTCATTAGCCTACGTTGTTAAATCCTGTTGATGGAGTCAGTCATGGTTGGCGTATTGGTGATTACTCACGGAAACCTTGGAAGTGAGTTAATAAAAGCTGCTGAATTGATACGGGGAGAGCTTAAATCAGTTCTTGCCATCTCGGTCAATGCCAATAAAGGTGTTGAAAATTTGAAGAAGGAAATTACGGCGGCTATTAAGAAGGTGGAAGCGGGTAACGGTGTTCTTATTCTGACCGATCTTTTTGGGGGAACACCATCGAATATATCGCTGTCTTTTCTGAGGGAACAGAAAGTAGAAGTAGTAACCGGAGTCAATCTTCCCATGATGCTGAAAATTCCTGATGAACGGGAAAAGAGGGATTTATATAGTTTTGCGGATTTCATACGAAACTATGGTAAAAAGAATATTCATCTGGCAAGTGAAATATTAAATAGAAAGACGAACGACACATAGTGTGTACAAGGAGTCGATAGAACTTCGGCTCCTTTTTTTATGTTTATGCTATTTACTTGAGTCGGTAGGGAACAGACTCGCGTATTGACGTTCGGGTATGCTATTATTCGAACCGGGTCTGTAATGCTGGACGATGTCACTACGAGCCGTAGTAGAAAAATTGGCTTTTGTTGAATCATCATATGGATCTTACGTTCATACGGGTTGACAACCGGCTTGTTCATGGCCAGATACTGGAAGGATGGGTTCCGTTCATAAGGGCATCCCGAATTGTTGTCGTTGATGATGAGGTGGCAAGTGATATTTTTCGGGAGACCGTTATTAAGATGGCTGTTCCATATGATATAGAGGTTGTTGTTTACAGCGTTAATGAATTTGCATCGGATTATCACTATGGTGACAACGACGGTAAGAACACAATCATCCTCTTTCAAAATATAGCAGATGCCACGAGAGCTTTCAGATCGGGGTTTCGTTTTGGTGAGCTAAATATTGGAAATATCCATTTCGAATCGGATAGAGTCTGTTGCTCATCCTCGATATATTTGAGTAAGGATGATATTATCGATCTCGAATATCTTGTCAATGATGGAGTCCATATAGAATTGAGAAGCGTGCCGCGGGATCGGCCCGTTGATTTTACCAGTATCATGAACAAAATCGATAATTAGACCATGATTGGGCGGGACGATTAAAGCAATGGTGATCAAGTCGATAATAGTATCGGTGGTCGGCGGATTCATTTGTCTCGACAGAATCATGGTTCAAATTATGATTTCGCGGCCCATAATTGCCGGACCCGTCACCGGGTTATTGCTTCAAGATCCGTACACCGGTCTTGTACTCGGTGCTTTTATCGAGCTTCTGTGGATTGACCGGTCACCGATAGGTGTGTATGTCCCGCCAAACGATACAATAGTAACAATTCTTGCCACGGCGGGAGCAATTATTGTCGGAGATACCGCCGGACAGGTAAGCCGAGAGTTGATGGCTTTGTCGTTGTTGCTCTTCGTTCCGTTCGGTGTTCTCGGCCAGAGATTGGATATTTATATTTTCCGGTCTAATGATCGGCTGTCAGATGAGGCGGTTCGTGATGCCCGGGAAGGCAGTATCTCGGGAATTTCGAAGAAGCATTTGCTCGGAATTCTCAAAAGTTATGTCAGCATGACCGCTCTTCAATTTGTCGGTCTGATCTTCGGCATTTTTGTTCTTCAGGCACTCTTCTTCAGATTGCCGGAACAAGTGCTGGAAGCATTAATCTACACGTATTATTTTGTTCCTGTGCTGGGAGTAGCCGTGGCCCTCACCACGGTTAAATTGCGGGGTGCAATTCCCCTTTTTTCAGGTATTTTCCTGATCGGTACCCTGATTGTTCAAGCATTATAATGTCAGAGGATTGCGCAGTTGGTTCCGAAAACGGGGGGAGAGACGAAAGAACGCTTAGAAGAAGACCTCGGTGGCAGGTTTACAATCCGGAAGATGGAAGCCAATGATATCTCAGACGTTCTTTCGATTGAACGTGTTTCATTTCCCACCCCGTGGTCTGAAAACATCTTCAGGGAGGAAATTCAATCCCTCCTGTGTCGCTGTCTCGTTGCGACAATTAATGATCATGTTGTGGGATATATTGATTTTTCCGAGGTCTGGGATGAAGTTCATCTGAGGAACATTGCAGTATGCCCGGATTGTCGAAACAAGAGTATTGCCTCAATACTGTTGGCTCACATGATGACCGTAACAGCTAAAAAAGGTGCTCAATGGGCGACCCTTGAAGTGCGGAGATCAAATATCGCTGCGATAAAACTATATGAAAAATTCGGTTTTGTCCTAACAGGTGTGCGACCGCTCTATTATCGTGATACACAGGAAGATGCCCTTATTATGTGGGCGGATCTTACTGATAAACCACGTGACGCCGGATAGTTAAGAAGAACTGCCTATATGTGTAACAATGAAATACAATCAAACAGTACAGTGGTGACCGGTATAATACGTTCGAATTGTGCGGTGACGAACGATTTTTTTGTCATGTCAGTGGCAGTTCCCGATGCGTTTCAAGCTGCACAGCCCGGTCAATTCGTCATGGTCCGTGTAAAGGGGAGAGAATTTCCGTTCCTTTCCAGGCCATTCAGTATTTATTCCATATCCCGTCAGGGGAAAACGGCTACAATCGAAATCCTCTATCAGGTTGTCGGCAAAGGCACAGATCTGCTTTCCCGCTTGAAACGTGGTGACGAACTAACTGTTCTGGGACCCTTGGGAAAAGGATTCGATATCCGACACGATCGACGTACAATTGTGCTGATTGGCGGGGGCGTCGGTATTGCGCCGCTTCATTTTCTTGCTGAGTATTATAAAGACAACGATCATTTCCCTGAATCACCACATATCATTTGTTTCATGGGGTCACGGACGGCGGACTATCTTATTGAACGTGAGCGGTTGGATAACGTATGTGACACACTCCTGATGAGTACCGATGACGGGAGCGAAGGATACTGCGGCACGGCACCTGATTGCTTTGAACATTATATCGGGTCCGTGAACATGGAAGATTCGATTCTGTACTGCTGCGGACCGTATCTTATGATGAAGAGCGTGGCCGGGCAAATAAGCAAATATGCGATACCCTGTCAAGTGTCACTGGAAGCTCGGATGGCCTGTGGCATCGGTGCATGTCTCGGCTGTTCGGTAAAAATGAAGACCGATGACGGAACCGTACGATACAGGAGAGTATGCAAAGACGGTCCGGTATTCGATATTACAACTATTGACTGGTGACGGTGTGGAGAAAAACGAGAACCCCACAATGAATATACGGGTCGGTTCCCTTGAACTTAAAAATCCCGTCATGACGGCGTCGGGGACGTTTGGTTACGGTGAAGAATTTGCGCCCTATGTCGATCTGAACAGATTAGGTGCTGTTGTTGTCAAGGGGTTGTCTCTCGAACCGAGAGCAGGCAATGCACCTCCCCGTATTATGGAAACACCGATGGGAATGCTGAACGCTGTGGGGCTAGAAAATATAGGTGTCAATGCTTTTATAACGGAAAAGCTTCCGTATCTCGGACAGTATGACGTAGCCGTTATTGCTAATATCTTCGGTGAGACGCTCGACGAGTATATACGCATTGCCGAAATATTAAATAGTGTGTCTGGTGTGGATGCACTTGAAGTCAATATATCATGCCCGAACGTCAAGAAGGGAGGCATTGCTTTCGGTGCCGATCCCCGGGATGCCGCTATTGTGACAAAACGTGTCAAAGAAGTAACCGATCTGCCGGTTATCGTGAAATTAACACCCAATGTTACTGATATTACGGAGATTGCCCAGAGCGTGGAGCAGGCAGGTGCTGATGCGCTGTCGTTAATTAATACAATTCGAGGAATGTCCGTTGATATCGAAAAAAGAATTCCACATTTGAAAAACATAACCGGAGGATTGTCAGGGCCAGCGATTAAGCCGGTTGCCCTGAGGATGGTATGGGAAGTAGCCCGAGTCGTGTCAGTTCCGGTTATCGGTGTCGGGGGAATCAGTACTGCCTCAGATGCGCTTGAATTTCTGATTGTCGGGGCAACGGCGGAGCAGGTCGGAACGGCAACTTTCATTAACCATCGCGCGACCGCAGATATCCAGGAAGGAGTAGAATGGTAGTTGAGGGAGAAAAAGATACATGATATTAATGAGTTAATCGGGACCTTGAACATTGAAGAGGAGATATGATGTGAGAAAGCCGGAAGAAATAACCGACGGTATTTACTTGATCGGAGGCCCCAACATTTCGCAAAGTTCTGATGCAACGTCATTTATTGTGGAAGCAGGAGATGATCTGGTGATGATTGATGCCGGAGCCGGTGGGAGCACTCGTATACTGGTCGACAATATCATTAAGGCGGGATTTGATCCCCACGATATATCAACCCTTATCCTGACGCATTGTCACATCGATCATATCGGATCTGCCCCTTATTTCAGGGAAAATTTTAACTGTGATCTCATTATTCATGACCTCGATGCCGATGCGCTTGAACAGGGCAACCCGGTTTTAACTGCGGCAAACTGGTATGATACGGAGTTTCCTCCGACTCCCGTGGACCGGCGTCTGAAAGGGGATCACGAGGTATTGCAATTTGGTGAAGAAGAATTGCATTGCCTTCATACACCGGGACACACACCAGGTTCAATTTCTATCTATATTGACCGGGGAGGCAAACGCGTGCTGTTCGGACAGGATATTCATGGCCCGTTTTTGCCCAGTTTTCGTTCGGATATTAATGAATGGAAACGTTCCATGAAGAAACTGCTGGATCTGGAGGCTGATATCCTTTGCGAAGGGCACTTCGGGATTTTTAGATCAAAAGAACAAGTAGCCAAATATATTAATAATTATTTACGGCAATACTAGCTTCTTCAAAAAGATGTTTGCCAATATGTCGAAGCTATCAGCAAATGAGACGGGTCAATGAAAAAATCAACTATTTATTTAATGGAAAATGATGATGAAGCAATTCGCCTTGAAGCAAAAACGGATCGAGAGGCGGTTAAAAAACAGGCGATGTGGTGCGGTGTTCAACCGGGATTGCGCATACTTGATGCCGGTTGCGGGCCGGGGTTGACGACGTCAATTCTCAATCAGATGGTACAACCCGGAGGAAGTGTCGTCGGGGTTGATTATTCAGATAAGCGCATTGCTTATGCTCAGGAAAATTATGCAGATGAGGGTGGTATCAGCTT
>CAZCGI010000077.1:0-7687 GCA_964498145.1 uncultured Syntrophaceae bacterium | reverse complement strand
TAAAAAGATCGTTCTTGGAATAACCGGCGGCATTGCTGCGTATAAATCGGCTGAGCTAACGCGAGTATTCGTAAAACAAAGAGCGGATGTTTCGGTCATTATGACTCGGAATGCAACGGAATTCATTACCCCGCTGACATTGCAAACGCTGTCGGGGAACACGGTATATACCGATACCTTTTCGCTGACCGGAGATTGGGAAATCGAGCATATATCATTAGCTGAAGCAGCCCATATCATTGTTTTGGCCCCGGCGACAGCAAACATTATCGGAAAGATTGCTTCAGGCATTGCCGACGATTTACTTTCGACAACGATAATGGCAACGAAAGCACCGGTTCTTATCTGTCCGGCCATGAATACGAATATGTATACCAATTCTCTGGTTCAAGAGAATATTCATAAGTTATCGAATCTCGGTTATTATTTTGTTGAACCGGGGTATGGAGAATTGGCATGCAAAGCAGAAGGACAGGGGAGGCTGGCTTCGTTGGATGATATTCTTGAAGAAGTGATAGCGATTTTGACGCCAAAGGATCTGAAAGGACAGAACATAGTGATAACGGCAGGCCCCACAAGAGAGCCCTTCGATCCGGTAAGATTTATTTCGAATTATTCATCGGGTAAAATGGGATACGCTTTCGCTATAATGGCAAAACGTCGGGGCGCAGCGGTAACGCTGATCAGTGGTCCGACATCGTTGCCCGTTCCGTCCGGTGTGACATTTGTGGAGGTTTCGAGTGCCGTTGATATGAGGGATGCAGTTATGAAGCATGTGGAAGAATCAACGGTTATCGTTAAGGTGGCGGCGGTAGCGGATTACCGTCCAGCCAGAATGGCCGATTCCAAGATAAAAAAGGAAAAAGGTGCATTTACCATTACACTGGAACAAAATCCCGACATAATCGCTGAGATAGGCAAAATAAAGGGAGAACGTGTTCTGGTGGGCTTTGCAATGGAAACGGAAGATCTGCTCAAGAATGCTTACAATAAGCTCGTGGCAAAAAATATGGATCTCATCGTTGCAAACGACCTGAGCAGGCCCGGATCGGGTTTTCAATACGATACGAACAGCGTCAGAGTGATCGATCGGTCCGGTGATGTCCGAAAGCTTCCTCTCATGAGCAAGATAAATGTTGCCGACAGAGTTTTGGACCGAGTTAAAAAGTTGTGTGCCGAAAGAGGATTGCCCCGGCCATAAAAGGTAACGATGGAATTTAAAGAAGAAATCAGACAAGAATTGGCAGAGCTTGTTGCGGCTTTGAAGAGCCGTGTTGTTTACGAAAAGGAATATGGCGGAACGTACAGTGTCTTTTCCATGAGCGGAAGTGAATCGATTCCTGATAACCAGGGCATCAATAATGAAGAAAAAGGTCAGGACGCTGACGTTGTAAGATTGAGAACACTTGACGATATACATCGGGAAATCGTCGATTGTCAACGGTGCGAACTCGGTCCGATTCGGACCAATCTCGTTTTCGGAGAAGGAAATCCGAAGGCAGATCTCGTGTTTGTCGGAGAGGCTCCCGGTCAACAGGAAGATAAACAGGGAAGGCCGTTTGTGGGCCGTGCAGGACAGCTCCTGACTCGAATCATTGAAGCCATGGGCTTGAAACGACAAGATGTATATATATGTAATATTCTGAAATGCCGTCCGCCGGGCAATAGAAACCCGAAACCAGCCGAGATCAAGGCCTGTGAGCCATTTTTGTTACAACAGCTCGATGTTATACGGCCAAAGGTCATCTGTGCACTCGGTACGTTTGCAGCGAAAACACTACTTAACACGGACGTTCCCATATCGCTGCTTCGAGGGAAGTTCCACTCATATCACGGGATTAAACTTATGCCGACATATCACCCGGCGTATCTTCTGAGGAATCCGGGATCAAAGAAACAGGTGTGGGAAGATGTGCAGATGATCATGAAAGAACTGGACCTACCGGTCAGGGTTGGTGAATCGTGATCCGGTCCGGTATTCGGAAAAAGAAAGTATAATAGCGGACATTCATTTATCATGAGAGACTTTCGAAACAGTACGATGCAACAGACGGAGTTATAATGAATACCAGAACAATACAAAATATATTAATATGCCTGATGATAGTTGCATGCGTCGTCACTTATGGGAGGCAAGCGCAGGGAAATACGAACGGCCCCGTTTTCGATGTTATTACCGTTAATTCAGCAATTACGCCGGCTTTAGCCAAATACATCATTCAGAGCATTAAAACATCCTACGATCAGCATTCCGACGGTCTGATTATTCTGCTTGATACGCCGGGAGGTCTTGATCTTGCCATGCGGGATATTGTGAAGGAACTGCTGAATGCTCCGATACCTGTAATCGTGTATGTGTCACCGTCCGGTGCCCGTGCCGCATCCGCCGGGGTTATGATTACCATGGCCGCTCATATAGCGGCAATGTCGCCCGGTACAAACATCGGAGCAGCCCATCCGGTGGCAATGGTGGGCGGTAAGATGGATGAAACCATGGCAAAAAAAGTGGAAAATGATGCCGTGGCATATGTGCAGGGCATTGCCCAGAAGAGAAACAGAAATGCTGAATGGGCGGAGAAAGCAGTAAGAAAGAGTGAATCCATAACGGCGGATGAAGCGAAACGGCTCAAGGTCATCGACATTGTTGCAAACGACATTCAAGATCTGCTCACACAAATCGACGGCAGGAAAATCAACCTTCCCACGGGTTCGATAACTCTGAATACGAAAGGGGCGGTCATTAATGAAAAAGAAATGGGAATCCGCGAAAGGATATTGACAACGCTGAGTGACCCTAATATAGCATATCTCCTGTTGATGATCGGTCTCGCCGGACTCTATTTCGAATTTTCACATCCCGGCGCCATTCTGCCGGGCGTCGTCGGCGGTATATCATTGATTCTCGCATTCTTTGCCATGCAGACATTACCGGTAAATTTCGCAGGCATTCTTTTGATAATCTTCGGTGTTATCCTTTTCATTGCCGAAATCAAGATCATCAGTCATGGAATGCTGACCGTGGCCGGTGTTATTTCGCTTGTATTGGGATCTCTGCTGCTGTTTGAATCGCCAATTCCGGCTCTGAGGGTTTCATTGAAGGTTATGATACCGACAGTAGTCGTTATGTCATTGTTTTTCGCTTTTGTGGTCAGCCTCGCCGTCAAGGCCCAGATGAACAAGCCGAAGACCGGTCGTGAAGGCATGGTTGGCGAAGAGGGGAATACGGTTACACCCGTGCATGAGGATGGAAAGGTGTTTGTCAGAGGAGAGTACTGGAACGCCTGCAGTCAAGAGCCCATCGAGGCGGGACAGCGGGTGAAGGTTAGAGGATTGAAAGGTCTTATCCTGGAAGTCGAACGAATCAATTAAATTAAGGAGGGCGAACGATGATGTATACGGTTGGTACCATAGTCATTTTAGTCATTATGTTCCTGGCGGCGGCGATCAGGATTCTTAACGAATATGAACGGGGCGTCATTTTCAGACTGGGGAGAATTATCGGGGCAAAGGGTCCCGGACTGATTATCCTCATACCGATTATTGATAGAATGACGAAAGTCGATATGAGAATCATCACCATGGATGTGCCGGCGCAGGACGTCATAACCCGCGATAATGTTTCAGTCAAGGTCAATGCGGTTTTGTATTTCAGAGTTATGGATTCAAACAATGCCGTTGTCGAAGTGGAGAATTATCTTTACGCCACCTCACAGCTTGCCCAGACCACGCTGCGGAGCGTCTGTGGTCAGGTCGAGTTGGACGAATTACTGGCGGAGCGAGAAAAGATAAACAGTCACCTCCAGGATATACTGGATAAAAGCACCGATCCATGGGGAATCAAAGTTACAAATGTTGAGGTAAAGCATATCGACCTGCCCCAGGAAATGCAGCGGGCCATGGCCAAGCAGGCGGAAGCCGAGCGTGAGCGACGGGCGAAAGTCATCAATGCGGAAGGAGAATTTCAGGCCGCGCAGAAACTGGCGGACGCAGGCAAGGTTATTTCTGACCAGCCGATTGCCCTGCAACTGCGCTATCTTCAGACACTGGTTCAGGTCGCGTCGGAAAACAATTCGACCACCCTGTTCCCCATTCCTATTGATTTGTTCAGGCCATTCACAAAATTAATGGATGTGATAGCGGAAAAGGATAAGACGAAGTAACTATAACACGATTGCCTGGATGAAAACCTCATGATGGAAAGGAGTCCATTGTGGAACGGATGAACCGAAAAGTTATTTTGACCGGAGCCCTCATATTGATCGCGTTGGGTGTGCTTATTATTTTGAACAGTACCAGATTTTACCGTTTTGATGAAAGCTGGCCTGTGCTGTTTATTGTTGTCGCCGCCGGTTTGCTTGTTCAACATGTAAAAAACATAAGTGGCTGGCTGGTCGGTACCGTTGGTGTTATATTCCTTGCACTGAAAAACTTCTATCCGGGAAGTATGGAATGGGCCAAGTATGTCATTCCTGCCGTTATGATTCTGGCAGGTGCTTTTCTTGTTTATGAGTGGTTTAAAACTCAACGGAGGGAGAAAATAAAATAACGCGGCATGACGGTGAGGGAGAATACAATCGACATACCATTGGATGCAACGACATTGATCATTACCGATTTCGACGGTACCATGAGCACAACGGATATAGGCTTCGAAGTCATTAAGAACTTTTCCGGTGACGGTTGGGATGAAATCGACCGGGCGTATTGCGAGGGTAAAATCGGTTCAAAAGATGCATACACGCAGATTGCGGCACTATTCAGGGCTACAAGAGAGGAAATGGTAGCCTTTGTCCTGGAAAACGGTTGCCTCGATCCATATTTCGTAAGCTTTTATCAATTCTGTACGGCCAATGATCTAGCGATAAAGATCGTTTCCGACGGACTCGATTTCTATATCGACGAACTGCTAAAAACATACAATCTGACAGATCTTGAGTTTTTTGCAAATGTTGTTCGATTTAACGATGGGGGAACCGTTACTATTGATTTCCCTGACAGTAACGATGAATGTGATCTGTGCGGGAATTGCAAAAGCAACATCCTGGATCGATATCCTTTTTTTTTGCGTGGGGGCAAAGTGCAAAACCCTTTGATAATATTCAATAAAAAAAGGAGAGAACGTTTTCATGGAGACGATCGTTTCGATTAAACCGCTCGTAGCGATACTGGTTTCCCTCTTGGGGTCACTGCTGATTATCTCTGCCGGTAAAAACCCTAATCTCAGAGAATCCTGTACATTTCTTATTGCATTTATCAAGTTGGGCATCGTCGTATCAATGCTTCCCGTCGTTCTCGGCGGTAAGACGATATATTACAGCTTGGTGGAAGTGCTTCCCGGAGTTGGAATTACCTTTAAAGTGGATCCCCTGGGTTTGCTCTTTGCACTGGTGGCGTCTTCACTCTGGATCGTAACGACCTTTTATTCCATCGGTTACATGCGTCCCCTTAAGGAACATTCTCAGACGCGCTTTTTCGCATTTTTCGCTCTGGCATTGTCATCGGCAGTAGGGGTGGCATTTTCGGGGAATATTCTCACGTTGTATCTCTTTTATGAAATGTTGTCTCTTTCTACATACTCGCTCGTGACCCATCATCAGGATAAGGAGGCACGATACGCGGGGCGCAAGTATCTGACGTATCTTATGGGCACATCGATCGGTTTTTTCCTTCCCGCGGTTATATTGACGTATGTCTTTACGGGAACCCTCGATTTTGCCAATCAGGGAATCCTCACCGGAAAAGCATCGGATACAATGCTGATCGTAACGTTCGTTCTGTATATTGCCGGTATCGGCAAGTCGGCAATCATGCCGATTCACTCATGGCTGCCCTCGGCCATGGTGGCTCCCACACCGGTCAGCGCTCTTCTCCATGCTGTGGCTGTCGTAAAAGTCGGCGTGTTCTCCGTATTACGGATATGTTTTAACGTCTTCGGCATCAACCTGATGCATGCCCTTTCACTTGATGTGTTTCTCATTTACTTTATATCGGTCACCATTATCATCGGTTCGTTGTTCGCACTGCGTCAGGATGATCTCAAAGCGAGACTGGCATATTCGACGGTGAGTCAATTATCCTATATCGTTATGGGCGGCGGATTGCTCAGCGTTATAGGCATGTCCGGAGGCGTCGTTCATATTGTTATGCATGCGTTCGGTAAAATCACACTCTTCTTCTGTGCCGGCGCGATTCTCGTCAACACAGGTTTAAAAAAGATCAGCGAGATGAAAGGAATCGGAAGAAAAATGCCGATTACCATGGCAGCATTTTTCTTCGGCTCTCTCAGCGTCATCGGGATTCCACCCTTCGGAGGATTTATCAGCAAATGGTACCTTGCACTTGGAGCAATTGATATCCATCAGATACCGATCCTCGTCGTTCTCCTGACGAGTTCCCTGTTGAATGCGGCTTATTTTTTGCCGATAGCGTATAATGCATTTTTCTCAACGGGCAGTAATTTTGATGAGTCAACGTCCATGAGCGAAGCGCCCTTTTTCGCCGTGGCGCCCCCAGTGTTTACCGCTTTCGTCTCATTTTTACTCTTTGTCTTTCCAAGTTTCTTCCTTGAGCTGGCAAAAATGGCGGCGCGTTTGGCATTAGGTGGTGGTTAATTCGACACGGTAAAACTGAAATCGAGTTGCGTACTCGCTTTCGGCAATTATCTGAGGGGATCATGAACAATACGCTGACGAACCTGCATGTCGCCATCATCGGAGGCGGAAGAGTCTGTAAAGCCATTCTTGAGATCGTCCTGAACCCATCCTTCAGTGGTGAAAAACCCATCATTGTCGGCGTGGCAGATGTTAATGATCAAGCAGAGGGGCTGGTATATGCCCGTGACAAGGGCGTGTATACCACCGATGATTATCATGATCTGTTTGCACTGACGAAACTCAATGCCATCATTGAGTTGACAGGTGACAATGACCTTCTGGCCATTGTGAAAGATGAGAGACCTCCACACGTCGCATTAATAGATCATTTTGAAGCCATGTCCCTCTGGAATTACCTTCAGATCGAACAGAAGCGCGAAGATGCTCAGAGAAGTCTCATACGAAATATTCAAGAAGTCTACGCACTGGATGATGATATCTACTCGTCAATAGCAGATGAATTTGACGAATTCACAAAGTATCTTTCGGGCATTATCAGTGAAAGAACCAGCCATCTTCAGGACGTGGAAAGAGATCTGGTCAGGCGGGACCGGACCATATCACAAATCATCGAAGGAAATACCATCCCCACGTTTGTCATCGATAAAGACCATGTGGTGACCCACTGGAATAAGGCGATTGAAAAGGTGACGGGATACCGGGCACAGGTCATTGTCGGGACGAAAAATCACTGGAAAGCGTTTTATCAGGAACAGAAGGCCTGCATGGCGGATCTTATCGTTGACGGAGCCGACGGTGAATCGATAAAAGCATTCTTTAACGGCCGGTCGCGACCGTCAAGTCTCATTAAGGGAGCATATCAGGCTGAAGACTTCTTCCCTCACATGGGAAAATCGGGAAGATGGCTTTTCTTCACAGCGGCGCCACTGATCGGGATTAGCGGAGAAACCGTCGGATCGATCGAAACACTCTGGGACACAACGGAACAAAGAGAAGCAAAGCATAAACTCGAAGAGCTGGAGGCCTTGGAGGCCTCTATCCTGGATTCGATTCATATTGCCGTGCTGGTTCTC